>NZ_BCPO01000044.1:0-32142 GCF_016586105.1 Burkholderia sp. E168m15 | reverse complement strand
CAGCGCGAGCGTGATCGCGAGCGACAGCCCGCCGCCGATCAGCGCGGCGGCGGCCAGCGTCACGTGGCCCATCAGCGGCCACGTCGACAACGCGAACAGCGTGACGAGCCCCGCACCCTGCGTGACGCCGAGCACTTCGGGGCCCGCGAGCGGATTGCGCACGACGCTCTGCATCGCGACGCCGCTGACCGCCAGCAACGCGCCGGCGAGCAACGCGCACAGCAGGCGCGGCATGCGCAGGTCGATCAGCATCCGCGCGAGCGCATCGTGACCGGACAGCGCCGCCGACCAGCGCGCGGGCGACAGCCATTCGGGGCCGGCGGACACGCCGACGAAAACCACCAGCCCGCCCGCCACGACGAACAACGCGGTGCGCAGCGGCCAGCCGAGCCGTTCGAGCCAGCCGACGAGCCGCGTCGAGCCGCCACCCGCCGCGCGTTCGGCATCCGCATGCAGCACGCCCGACCACGCGGCGCCGCGCCGGATCATCGCGAGCATCAACGGCGTGCCGACCAGCGCGATCGCGACGCCGGTCGACAGCGTCGCGTCGAGGCCCGACGCGAGCACCGCGCTGTCGGTGACCAGCACGAGCGCGCCGCCGGCGAGCGCCGACAGCGGCACCAGCACGCCGAGCCGCGCCGCACGCGCGCCACGCACCTGGCGCAGCAGGTTCGGCGCGACGAGGCCGACGTACGACAGCGGGCCCGCGATGCTGACGGCCACGCTCGTGAACGCGACCGCGACGATCGTCGCGGCGAGCCGCGTCGCATCGACGCGCACGCCGGCCGCGGCCGCCGCATCGTCGCCGAGCGTGAGCGGATTCAGCGGCCGGATCACGAACGGCAGCGCGGCGAGCGGCACGACGAGCCAGCGCGCGGCGAGCGCGAGGCCCGTCGCGCCCGGCTGGTACAGGCTGCCGTTGGTCCACAGCGCGGCGCCCGCGATGTTCTGCTCGAAGAACGCGAGCACCAGTGTCGACAGCGCGGCGAACAGCAGCATGCATACGCTGCCCGCGAGCACGAGCCGCAACGGCGTCGCGCGCCAGCCGCCCGCCGCGACGATCGCGCACGCGGCCGCGACGAGCCCGCACACGAACAGCAGCGGCACCGTCGCGACGCCCGCCAGCGCCGGCACCAGCATCGCCGCGAGCAGGCCGAGCTGGGCGCCACCCGTCACGCCGAGCAGGTCGGGCGACGCGAGCGGATTGCGCGTGAGCGACTGGAACAGCGCGCCGGCGATGCCGAGGCAGCCGCCCGCGACGAGCGCGGCCGCCACGCGCGGCAGATTGAGGTCGAACAGGAACACGTGCGCGAGCGACGCGGCATCGCTGCCGGGCGCCGCGTCCCACCACACGCGCAGATCGGGGGCGATCCGCAGCGCCGCGAGCAGCGCGATCAACGCGACGAGGCCGAACGCGATCGCGCCGGCCCGCCCGCGGGTCGCCCCTCTGCCCGCCGCCGCGAGGCGCTTGCGCATCGCGAACGTCGTCATACGGCGAGATCCCGATCGAACACGCCGGCCGCCTGCGGCGCGCCGTCGGTCGACGGCCCGTAGGCCGGCACGCACATCGGCGCGCCCGTCTGCGGATGCGCGAGCTTCAGCATCTCGACGCCGAATGCCGCGCGCAGGCGCGCCGGGTCGAGCATCGCGTCGGGCGTGCCCTGCGCGACGAGGCGGCCCGCGCGCATCAGCACGATCTCGTCGCTGTACGCGGCCGCCTGGTTCAGGTCGTGCAGCACCCACACGATCGTCAGGCCGCGCGCGCGGTTCAGCGTACGCAGCGCATCGAGGATGTCGAGCTGGTGATGAATGTCGAGATAGGTCGTCGGTTCGTCGAGCAGCACGATCGGCGCCTGCTGCGCAAGCGCCATCGCGATCCACGCGCGCTGGCGTTCGCCGCCCGACAGCGCACCGACGTCGCGCTCCGCGTCGCCCGCGAGGCCGCTCGTGTCGAGCGCCTCGTCGATCGCCGCCTGATCGGCGCGCGACAGGCCGCGCAGGAAGCCTCCGTACGCATAGCGTCCGTACGCGACGAGCTCGCGCACGGTGAGGCCCGACGGAATCTGGTTGAACTGCGCGAGCATCGTCAGCTCGCGCGCGAGCGCGCGACGGCGAAACGACGCGAGCGGCTGGCCGTTCACTTCGACATGGCCGGCACGCGCGGGCTGCAGGCCCGCAAGCGTGCGCAGCAGCGTGCTCTTGCCGCAGCCGTTCGGTCCGCACAGCGCGGTTACGCGGCCGGCCGCGATCGACAGGTCCAGCCCGTCGATCACGACATGGTCGCGATATCCCACCGACAGCCCGCGCGCGGCAAGCGCGGCGGTACTACGCGTCATCAATCCTCCGTTCGGTCGCGCGGGACCGTGTAACTCTGCGCCATCGCGACGACGACCTTGCGCGGCCCCTCGAACGGGTCGCGGGCATGCGCGGTCAGCATGTTGTCGAGCATCAGCACGTCGCCGGTGCGCCACGGGAACACGATGCGCTGCTGGTCGAGCACGCCGCGGATCTGCGCGAGCGCATCCGCCTCCAGCGGCTCGCCATCGCCGTAATACACGTTGCGCGGCACGTTCTCGAGCCCGACCGCGTCGACGAGCGCTTCCTGCATGTCGTCGTCGAGCGCCGACAGGTGAAACAGGTTCGCCTGGTTGAACCACACGCGCTCGCCGGTGCGCGGATGACGCGCGACGGCCTGGCAGCGTTCGCGCGTGCGCAGCAGCAGCTCGCCGTCGTCGTCGGTGCGCCACGCACATTCGATGCCGCGCGCCGCGCACATCCGCTCGACCTCGGCCGGCTCGTCGGTGCCGAACGACTGCTGCCACGGCAGATCGAGCCCCTGCCCGAAATTGCGCACGTACAGCAGCTCGCGTTTCTCGAAGCGCGCGACGAGCGCCGGATCGAGCGCGCGATACACGGCGCGGCTGTCCGCGATCGGCGTCGCCCCGCCCTTCGGCGCGGCCAGCGCGCAGTGGAACCAGATCCGCAGCGGCCATTCGCGCGTGTACGACTGCTCGTTGTGCAGCGGAATCGCGCGGTGCGGCGGGTATTCGGTCGACGTGTAGACCGCGCCTTCGACCTGGCTGCGCGGCGTCGACGCGTATTCATAGCCGATCAGCGGATCGCCGAACGAGGCCGCGAATTGCTGGAACGCGTCGATCGACGGCACGTGAAAGCCCGTGAACAGCACGCCGCCCGCCCGTTCGAGCGTGTCGGCCGCGATCTCGCGCGCCAGCGGCGCGACGTCGTCGATCGACATCCCGTCGCTGCCGCGCGGCGACACGACGGTGGGCAGCCCCGGCTCGATACGCAGGTCGTCGAGCGTCGGCAACGAAAGCAGGGTCATGCAACGTCCTCTTCAGGTGGTGCGCCGCACACGCGGCACAACGGGTCACGACGCGCGCGTCGCGCGCTCGCCGTCCATCGCGCGGCGCAGGCTCGCGGGGCGCATGTCGGTCCAGACGGTCTCGATGTGCGCGAGACAGTCGGCCTTCGGGCCGCTCACGCCGACCTCGCGCCAGCCGGCCGGCACGGGCCGGAACGTCGGCCAGATCGAATACTGTTCTTCGTCGTTGATGACGACCGTATAGACGAGATCGTCGGTGTCGGCGGAAGGCGTCGGGGCTTGCGTCATGATCGGAAATCGCTGGGCGGTTGAAGGAGGCGAAGCGGCGAATTCGGCCGCTCCTGTCTGATAGACGGTTGGCCGGCGCGTTTTTTTACCGCCGCCGCGCGCGGCCGCCCAGGAACACCGGGCACGCGACGCCGCGATGGCACGCATCGAGGCATTCCGCGCAGTGACGTTCCGCGTCGCGCACCATGAAATGCACGAGCGTCTGCGACACGTTCAGCGCGCGCGCCGCGGTCTGCAGCGTCTCCTCGCGCAGCCGCACCATCTCGAATGCCGCCCGGCTGCGCGCCGGCAGGTCGTCGAGCGCGGCCCACACGCGCCGCAGCGTATCGCGCGTCATCAGCGCGGCTTCCGGCGTCGGCTCGGGCGACGGCACGTCGTAGCCGTCGTCCTCTTCCGTGTGATAGACGTTTTCGAGGCTTTGCCGGCGGCACGCGTCGATCGACGCATTGCGCACCATCCGCGTCACGTACGCGACCGGCTGGCGCACCGCGTCCTGGTTCGGGAATTCGACGAGCTTCACGAACACGTCGTGCACGACGTCTTCCGCGCGGCTCGCGCAGCCGACGAAGCCGCGCGCGACGTTGACCAGCATCGCGCGATGCGAGATCAGCACGTCGAGCAGCGCGCCCTGCGCAGCGGGCTGGGACGCCCGGCGCGCACGCGGCGCGGCGCGCGGCGGCAGGTCCGGATAACTGCCGAGAAACGGGTTTGCCGCTGCCGCCGCCGGTCGGTCGAGCACTTCCGCCATGGCCATCGATCTGCTCCGTCAAATTCCGAGATAGCGCAATTTAACGTAAACGCAAATCATTCTCAATCCGATTACAGGATGTCCCTTTCGGTTGTCGGGATTTGTCTGAACAATTGCCGGAATCGTTGCCGGAGTGGACGCGTACGCGCCCGGGCCACGCGGACTGCCTTCACTTCGCCGACGCAGGCTTTCACGCTGCCGACGACGGGCTTGCACGTGTCATCGGCGGTAGCAACTTCTTACCACGTGAAATTTCGGGGGCTCGTACGATCGACTTGCCGTTTCCAAGGGAGAACAACATGAAATCCATCGTGTTATCCGCCGTCATGGTGGGCGCACTGTCGAGCGTGATGCTCACCGGCTGCGTCGCCTACCCTGGCCCGGCCGAAGTCACGATCGGCTGGCATGGCGATCGTTACTGGGACGGAAATCGCTACTGGGAGCGCCGCGACTGGGAAGCCCGGCATGCCGGCCCGCGTGACGACCGCCGCGACGATCGACGGGACGACTACCGGGACGACCGCCGCGACGAACCCCGGCCGCAGTGGTGATGCCGCTGCGCACCCTTGATCCATCATTGAACGACAGGACCTCGACATGAAGACGCTACTGAAAACCCTCACCGCCGCCGCCGTGGCCGCTGCCGTGCTCGTGCCGGCCATCGCCGAAGCGCATCCGCACCGCGTGTGTCACTTCGAGCATCACCATCACCGGGTGTGCCACTGGGTGCGTTGAGCATCGCGCGGCAGATGCGGGAAAGCGCCGGCACGCCGGCGCTTTTTCGTTTTGGCGGCTCGAATTGCGCGGGTGCCGCCGTATCGGGATTCACGCGCACGGCGTCGCGAGCGTCAGGCCGGTGCTGGTCGAAGCCAATCCTGCTTTCGCGAACGCGCCGCGCCATCCGTTCCCCGGATGGCGCGCCACGCGGATGGATGTGGCCCGGGCATCGCCCTCGATATCAATAGATGAACAACCGGATCGTCGCCGTCGCGTCGAACCGGCCGATCTTCGGCGGCCCGAACGACTTCAGCACCGCGTCCATCAATACGCTCTGGTTCATGACGTTGGACGGGAATTGCGCGAGGTTGAACTGTTCGTTGAACGGAATCGCCTTGCCCTGGCTGTCCTCGATGCCGATACCGAAATTGCTGTCCTTCGCGGGAACCAGCAAGCCGTTCTGAACCGGATAGCTCGTTTCGAAGTACCCGTCCACCCGCACCGCGACGTTGCACTTCTTGGTCAGCGACAGCGAAAAGCGCTTGCGCGGCACCGCCGGCAGGAAGCCGTTGCCGACCGCCTGCACCTGCCCGAAATTGACGATGCCCGGTTCGGGCGTCACGAGCACGTCGACGAAGCACGGCGTCGGCTTGAGGTTGCGCAGGCCGCTCAGGCGGTACTGGAAGCTCGTGCCGAACGCATTCAGCCCGAACTCGCCGTCGAACTGGAACACCGTATAGATATCGCTCGGCGGCTGGACCCAGTTGCCTCTTTTGCGCACGACGACCTGATAGTCGATGCTGATGCTTGTCCGCTGGCAACGCCCGCGGTCGAAGTCGTACCTGCTGCACGGCGGCACCGAATATCCGGTAAACACCCCGCCGCCGCGATTGCTGGTCTTGTCGAAATAATCGACGCCCTTGTAGCGGATGCCGATCTCGAGCCCCCATGCGGCCGGGTCCGTGCGATTCGGATTCGCGTAGAAGTAAATGTTGTCGACGACCTTCAGGCTGCCGGCATCACCCAGATCCTTGTAGCAATACCCCGACGTCGTGCGTACCGGCGACACCCAGATCACATAGCCGTCCGGCGCGTCGGTCGGATACGACGCCACGCCGCCGATCGGCTCGGTCAACGAGGTCGCGCCGCTGTTGGTCAGGCAGCGCAGCGCCCATGCGGGCTGCACCGCCGCGATCAGCACCGCGAGCACGACCCAGCGCAGCCACGCCGCGAGCGGCGACACGCGTTGTCTCGCGACCCCGCTCATTTCTTCACGCTCTTGCACGCACCGGCCTCGCACGCATACTCGACCGCCACCTGGCCGCCGTAGTCGTCGATATGCGTGACGAACAGCGTCGACGGCGTCGCGGCCTTGAACGGCACGTCGGCCGTGCTCATCGGGCTCACCATGACCGGCTCGATCGGCACCGGCGTCTTCTGCGCGCCCGCGCTCACGTCGACCACCGTCACGTGGTAAGGCGTCGGATTGTCGAACACCAGCTTGTGCGCGGCCGCATCCACCCGCAGCGTCATCGGCAGCGTCCAATCCTCGTCGCGCGCGGGCTGCACGGCCTTCGGCCGGTAGAACAGCTTCATCTGCGTGTGCAGCGCGATCTGCAGCGTGTTCGGCGTGTCGGTCTTCGGCGGCACTTCGCGGATGTTCAGGTAGAACACCGTTTCGCGATCGGCCGGCAGTTGCGTACCGGGCAGCTTCGCGATCCGCAGCACGTTGCGCTCGTTCGCCTCGACCCGCTGCAGCGGCGGCACGACCATCAGCGGCGACGTGATCTTGTTGCCGTTCGCATCTTCGAGCCACGACTGCACGAGATACGGATACGTCGTGCTCTTGTTGGTGATCGTCACGATCGCGGCCTGTTCGCCCTCGTTGAAGATCACGCGCGTGCGATCGGGCACGATCGCCGCATGGGCGGCGCCGGCAAGCAGCGCGCCGGCGGTGGCGAACGCACACAGCGCGCGCCGCGGGAGGGAAAGGGAAAAGGAATGCTTCATCGCTGGGTCCGTGAAATCATCGTTCGCCCCGCGCGGCCGCTGCATGCGACTCGCCGGGCGGCTGGCACGTCACCGGGATCGACGTGCCTTCGAGTTGAAGCTGGTTCGGCAATGCGTCGATCGTGCAGAGCGTCCGTTCGCCCGCCCGCACCGCCAGCGTGGATTTCGGCTGAACCTGAGTCAGGAACGCCGCACCGCCCTCGCCGACGATGCCGAGTTCCTTGCCGTTCGCCGCGTCCTGCACCGACGCCCCGAACGGCAGCGGCTTGCCGGCCGCATCGGTCAGCGTCAGGTACAGGTTGCTGCCGCGCGCGGCGGAAAACTTCACGAAGCCGATCGCGCCGTCGGTCAGCACCATGCGCTGGATCGGGTTCGTCACCTGCACTTCGAGCGGCAGCTTCTCGACGTTGACGGTCGCGTCGTACACGTTGTACGGCGAGATACCGTCGAGCACCGCGTAGCCGCGCGAATCGGTATGCGTGAGCGTGCCGGACAGCGGCACGTCGGGCACGCCGTCGGTCGACACCAGCAACCGTGTATCGCCCGCATTGCCGTTCGCGTGCGCGGACACGCCGTACTGCGTCGCGACGAACGAGCCGTCGACTTCGAGCGACGCGGCCGCATACGCATTGGCGAGCGTCGACGCCTGCGCGTTGAGCTGGTACGCCGACGTGCGCTGGCGGAAGCTCGCGTTCGCCGACGCGCGGCCGTCGGTCGCGCCCGCGTTGACCTGGTAGGTACGGCCGGCCGAATCGTCGTAGATGTAGCCGGCGTTCGCGCTGGTGCTACCGCTGCCCGTCGTCAGGTTCGACGTGACGGTGTGACGGCCGCCGATCGGCAGCGTCGCGGTGACCGAGAACTGGTTGCCGCTCGCGCCCGCGCTCTGCGTGCGGAATGCCGACACGCTCACGTTCAGGTTGCGCAGCGTGCCGATCGAGAACGCGCGCGTGAGCGTCAGGCCGACCCGCTGCTCGGACGAACGCGCCCAGTAGGTCGTCTGGTCGTACGAGAAATAGGTCGACGTGTCGCCGAAGCGCTTCGACAGCGTCGCCGAATAGCGCTGCTTGCTGTTGGCGAGGCCGTATGACGTCGGGTCGCCGGAGAACTGCGCGAAGTTCGTATATTCGCGCTCGGAGAAGCGGTAGCCGAAGAAGCGCACGTCGGCATCAAGCCCGTCGAAGTGCTTCGAATAGTTGATGCGGTACGAGTTGCCGTTGCGCGTCGCGCCGCTCCACCACAGCTTCGCCCGCGCGTGCGTCACGTCGGCCGACACCGCGCCGAACGCGCCGAAATCGCGGCCGACGCCGAGTGCGACCGACGTGTAGCCCGACGCGGCGATGAAGCCGCCATAGGCCGTGATGTCGAACGGCAGGCCGTACGCGATTTCGCCGAAGCCGAAGAAGGGCGTAATGCCGCCGCCACCGAACAGGCGCGGCTTGCCGACCGCCGCCTTGTAGCGCAACTGGCCGGTACGCGCGAGGAACGGCACGGCGGCCGTCGTCACCTGGAAGCGCTGCACGCTGCCGTCTTCTTCCTCGACCGCCACGTCGAGCGTGCCCTGCACGCTCGTGTTGATGTTCTGCAGCGCGAACGCGCCCGGCGACACGCGCGTCACGTACAGCACGCGGCCGGCCTGCGACACGGTCACGGTCGCGTTGGTGCGCGCGACGCCCGAGATCAGCGGCGCATAGCCGCGCAGCGACGGCGGCAGCATGCGGTCGTCGCTGCGGATCGACGCGCCCGTCAGCGCGAACGTATCGAAGATGTCGGAGGTCAGGTAGTCGTCGCCGAACGTCACCGTCGACTGGATCGACGGCAGCGCGCGAAACGCATAAAGCCGGCTGAAGCGGAACGTGCGATCCGCGTACGCCGTATTGCCCACGTTCGATTGCGCCTGGTAGTCGCCGCGAAAACGCCACGCATCCCAGTTCGCGCCAATCGTCCCGTAGGCCTGGATCGAATTCGTCTGCCCGCCGCCCGCCCCGAAGTTGCGGTTCGTGTTCGCGATCACGCGATAGTCGAGCATCGCGCCCGGAATGCCTTCGGACCACCGCGACGGCGGCAGGTAGGTCGAATCGGTGAACTCGAGCGCGGCCTGCGGAATCGTAATCTTGAGCCGCCCGTCGCTTTTCAGGTAACGCACGGTCGCGCCCTCGATCGCGCCGAGATCGACGCACCGCCCGCCCTGGAAGCGCGGCAGGTCCTTCGCGAGCGACGGCTTCAGCCCGAACTGGGCGACGAGTTCCGGCCGCAGGCACGGCTTGCCCGCGCCCGATGCATCGAGCGCAATGAACTCGATCGCTTGCAGCCCGTAGAACAGGTCGTTGACCTGCACGTCGAGCATGTACTCGCCGGGCAACGTGAAGTCCGGCTGCGAGAACTGCGACAGGTCGACGTTGCTCGTTCCGTCGATGTCGAGGAACGACGAATTGAATTCCGTCGCCTGGCTCTGGCTGCCGACGACCAGCACGGAGACGCAAAGGAAGGAATGTCTGATTCGCACGCGGCGCTACCGGGAGTCCAGGGAGAAGGAAACGGGAGGAAAGAGGCAGGAGGAAGGGATGCACGCATCCCTCCTCCGGTACGGACGCTTACTGGTAGCGGACCGTGAAGTTCGCGACGCCGTCGGCGGTACCCGGCGTCACGCCGGCTGCCGTCGCTTCGTACATCGCGGCGAAGCGCGCGGTGTTCGTGCCGTTCTGCAGCAGCGTCGGGGCCTTCTGCTCGGCGCCGTTGTCGAGGTATTCGCCCGACGCGGCTTGCAGGCGGATGCCGACGTTGGTGGCCGAACCGATCGTGGCGAGCAGCTTCGGCTGGCCGGCGCTCGACGTGCCCGTGAACGTGAAGTACGCGTTCTGCGCGATGCTGGTGTCGCAGTCGGTCAGCTTGATGTCGAACGACACCGGGTCCGACTTGTCGCCGGCTTGCTTGAACTTGTTGGTCGGCACCTTGCCGAGCTGCACGGTCTGGTTGACCGAGTTCGAGTCGATGCCGCATGCGCCCGCGACGATTTCGCCCGTGAAGTTGATCGTGCCGGTGCCCGCTGCGAAGGCCGAGGTGGACAGGGCCGCGAGTGCGACGGCGGACAGGATGGATTTTTTCATGACGTTTCCCGTAAGGAGTGCGATTGGAATGGACGACGTGGCGGACACAAACGGCAGCGCATGGTGGCTCCCGTCCGACACGAGGCGGCATTATCGAGATAACCGTGAAAGATTTCTGTAAATCATTGTCAAATGATTCTGACAATGTTCGATTCAGCCCTCTAAAACCTCATTCCTTCCCTTTAATTTTCAATCCAGGAATTTTTGTCCGCAGTCCTTTTTTATTTTCCGGAACCAATTGAAGATTAAGGGAATTTCTTGCCGATAATCGCCGCCATCCCGCTCTCCCTTGCCGGTATTGGCTTGTGCAGCCCCGCCACTCAAAAGACAAAACATTGTCCAACGCCGCCATCGTTGTCCGATTACAACGTGGATATCGATTCATTTTCAACTGACAGGAAATGAACGGCGACATTCATTCGATACGGATTTATCGCGCAAACGATTGCGAAAAGCATACAAACGTTTTACCGCGACATTTTGCCGCCGCCATTAATTCCAATACATTGATTAATTAGATCGTCAATTGCAGATATGCAGGCGCGGCCTCTGGAACGCGGCTGACATGCCGGATCGGGCGAGATGAAAAAGCGGAAGAAGTGCGGCACACGTTTGCGCCGACGGGCGGCACGATCGGTTTGCGGATGTGGATGCGGGTGCGGCGAAAGCCACCCTTTCGCGGTGCTGCTGGATGGGAACGCGACGAGCGGATGCGCTGAACAGCGAAAGGAAGCGCCGATGACGATCGGCGGTACGACGGGCAGCATGCCCTGTCGAAGCGGCGGTCGCACGTCGACGCGCGCGACCGCCGTCATGCCACCCGACACGCCGCGGCGTCGGGCGACGCATCGGCCGTCACGCGGAAGCCGCGGCCTCCGCCGTGGCCGGCGCCCAGCCGCCGCCGAGCGCGCGATACAGCGCGATCGCATTCGCCAGCCTGAGCTGCCTGAGCCGGATCAGCTCCTGCCCCGACTCGTACGTGCTGCGCTGCGCGTCGAGCAGTTCGAGATAGGTCGCGACACCACCCGCATAACGACGCTCCGCGAGCTTCAGCCGCGCGCCGTCCGCCGCATACACGTCCTGCTGCGCGGTCAGCTGCCGGTCGATCCAGTCGCGCGCGGCGAACGCATCGGCCACTTCGCGAAATGCGGTCTGCACTGCCTTCTCGTATTCGGCGACCGCAATGTCCTTGCGCGCGTGCGCAACGTCGAGGTTCGCGCGATTGCGTCCGCCCGCGAAGATCGGCAGCGTGATGCGCGGTGCGAACGTCCATACGCTCGTGCCGGCCGCGAACAGGTTCGAGAACGCGTCGCTCACCGAGCCGTAGTCGGTCGTCAACGCGATGCGCGGGAAGAACGCCGCGCGCGCCGCGCCGATGTTCGCGTTCGCGGCCTTCAGCCGCCCCTCGGCCTGCCGGATGTCCGGCCGCCGTTCGAGCAACTGGCTCGGCGCACCCGGCGCCACGGGCGCGATCGACAGCGTGTCAAGCGCGGTCGCGTCGTCGGGCACGTTGCGCGCGAAATCGCCCGCCAGCAGTTGCAGCGCGCGGACGGCCTGCGCATGCTCGCGCTGCAGCGCGGCTTGCGACGCGCGCGCGGACGCCACCAGCATCTCGGCCGAACGCAGCTCGATCGCGTCGCTCGTGCCGGCGGCATAGCGGCGTTGCGTGAGCGCGGCCATCCGCTCGCGCGCATCGAGCGTGCGCTGGGCGAGCGCCAGTTGCTCGTGCAACGATCGTTCGGAAACGTATGCGCCCGCCACTTCGGCGATCACGCCGATGCGGACCGTGCGCTGCGCATCGGCCGTCGCGAAATAGTCGGCGAGCGCCGCCTCGGACAGGCTGCGCACGCGGCCGAACAGGTCGAGCTCGTACGCGCTGACGCCGACACCCGCGCGATACAGCCCGCTGATCGCGCTTTCGCGCACGACCGGGTCGTACTGGCGCGCGCGTTCATAGCCGAGATTCGCATCGACCGACGGCATCCGGTCCGCGCGCTGCACGCCGTACAGCGCACGTGCCTCCTCGAGCCGGCCGGCGGCGATCCGTAGGTCGCGGTTGTTCGCGAGCGCCGCGTCGATCCACGCCTGCAGCGCCGGATCGGTGAAATACGCATGCCAGTCGTCGAGCAGCGCGGCATCCTGCGCGGTGGCCGGTTCGGCGGCCGGCGTCGTGCCGCCGTCGACCGGCGTATAGGTCGCCGGCACCGGCGCGGCCGGACGCTCGTAACGCGGCGCGAGCGAACACCCGGCGAGCGCGAGCGCGGCGGCCAGCGCGAGCGGTGCCCGCAGCGCGCCACGTGCATTCAGCGCAAACATCATGGTTGCGAACCCTCCATCGTCGTCGGCTGCGCCCCACCGCGCCGGCGCGGGCCGACGTCGAACAGGCGGCCGACGGTCACGAAAAACAGCGGGACGAGGAACACCGCGAGCACGGTCGCCGTGATCACGCCGCCGAGCACGCCGGTGCCGATCGCCATCTGCGCGCCGGACGCGGCGCCCGACGCGAACGCGAGCGGCAGCACGCCGACGCCGAACGCGAGCGACGTCATCACGATCGGCCGCAGCCGCAGGCGCGCGGCCTCGAGCGCGGCGTCGACGAGCGACATGCGCTGCGCGACGAGATCCTTCGCGACCTCGACGATCAGGATCGCGTTCTTCGCGGACAGCCCGATCGTCGCGATCAGTCCCACCTTGAAATAGATGTCGTTCGGCATCGCGCGCAGCGTCACGCCGAGCACCGCGCCGATCACGCCGAGCGGGACGACCAGCATCACCGCGAACGGAATCGACCAGCTCTCGTAGAGCGCCGCGAGCGCGAGGAACACGACGAGCACCGACAGCGCGAACAGCATCGGCGCCTGCGCGCCCGACAGCCGCTCCTCGAACGACTGCCCCGACCACGCATAGCCGATGCCGGCCGGCAGCTTCGCGGCGATCCGCTCGATCGCGCTCATCGCCTCGCCGCTGCTGTGGCCGGCCGCGGCCGAGCCGTTGATCGTGAACGACGGATAGCCGTTGTAGCGCGTGAGCTGCGGCGGCCCGAGCGTCCAGTGCAGCGTCGTGAACGCCGCGAGCGGCACCATCTCGCCGCGCGCGTTGCGCACGCGCAGCTTCTTCACGTCGTCCGGATCAAGCCGGTGCCGCCCGTCGGCCTGCACCATCACGCGCCGCACCTGCGTGCCGTGCATGAAGTCGCCGATATAGTCGGAGCCGAACATCACCGCGAGCGTCGTGTTGATCTCGTCCATCGACACGCCGAGCGCGGACGCCTTCGCGCGATCGATGTCGAGCTTCAGTTGCGGCGCGTCCTGCGTGCCCGCGAACATCAGGTCGGTGAGCGCGCGATCCTTGCCGCCCGCCGCGAGCAGTTGCTCGCGCGCGGCGCTGAACGTCGCGTAGTCGAGCCCGCCGCGGTTCTGCAGCCGGAAGTCGAAGCCGCTCGACGAACCGAGATCGGGCAGCGCCGGCGAGTTCATCGCGAACACCGTCGTGTTCGGCGTGCCCGCGAAGCGCTCGTTGATGCGCGCGACGATCGACTGCACGTGATCGCGCGTGGCCTTGCGTTCCTTCCAGTTCTTCAGCGTGACGAAGATCATCCCGCCGTTCGGCCCTTCGCCGTACAGGTTGAAGCCGCCGAGCGCATACGTATAGGCGGTCGGCTCGTCGCGACGGATGGCCGACTCGACCGCGCGCACGCTCTGCATCGTCTCCGCGAGCGGCGTGCCTTGCGGGCGAATCACCATCACCATGAAGTTGCCCTGGTCCTCGTCCGGCAGGAACGCGGTCGGCAGTTGCGTGAGCATCAGCGCGGCCGCCGCGGTCAGCGCGCCGTACACGACGAGCCAGCGCACCGGCTTCTTCAGCATCGCGCCGACCCGCGTCGCGTAGCGCTGCGTCGCCCGCGCGACGAAGCGGTTGAACCCGCCGAAGAAGCCGCGCTTCTCGTGATGGTCGCCCGACACCGGCTTGAGCAGCGTCGCGCACAGCGCGGGCGTCAGCGACAGCGCGAGGAACGCCGAGAAGCCGATCGACACCGCGAGCGACAGCGCGAACTGCCGGTAGATGTTGCCCACCGCGCCGCCGAAGAACGCCATCGGCACGAACACCGACGTCAGCACCACGGTGATCCCGACGATCGCGCCGCTGATCTGCTTCATCGCCTTGACGGTCGCGTCGTATGGCGCGAGCCCTTCCTCGACCATCAGCCGCTCGACGTTCTCGACGACGACGATCGCGTCGTCGACGAGGATGCCGATCGCGAGCACCATCCCGAACATCGTCAGCACGTTGATCGAGAAGCCGGCCGCATACATCACGCCGAACGTGCCCGCGAGCGCGACCGGCACGACGAGCGTCGGAATCAGCGTCGCGCGCAGGTTCTGCATGAACAGGAACATCACGAGGAACACCAGCACGCCGGCCTCGATCAGCGTCGTGACGACCTTGTTCATCGACACGCGCACGAACGACGACGTCTCGTACGGGATCTGGTATTTCACGCCGGGCGGGAAGTACCTGGACAACTCGTCCATCGTCGCGCGCACGCGCTTCTCGGTGGACACCGCGTTCGAGCCCGGCGCGAGCTTGATGCCCATCCCGGTCGCGACCTTGCCGTTCACGTACGACGGATAGTTGTAGTCGTTGCCGCCGAACTCGATGCGCGCGACGTCGCGCAGGAACAATGCGGAGCCGTCGGGTTGCGCACGCAGCGCGATCGCCCCGAAATCGGCCGGCGTCTTCAGCGGTGCGTCCGCGAACACCGTCGCCGCGATCGGCGCGCTGTCCGGCACCGCGCTGCGGCCGATGTCGCCTATCGTCACGCGCGCGTTGTGCGCACGCACGGCCGATGCGATGTCCGACGCGGTGAGGCCGTGCCCGGCCAGCTTCACGGGGTCCGGCCAGATCCGCATCGCATATTCGGCGCCCCAGAACTGCACCTTGCCGACACCCTCGACGCGGCGCAGCGCCTGCACCACGTTCGCCGACGCGTATTCGCCGAGCTGCACGTCGGTCATCCGGCCGTCGTCGGAGGTCAGCGACACGACGAGCTGGATGTTGTCGGCGGCCTTCTCGACCTGGATGCCGTCGCGGCGCACCGGCTCGGGCAGGCGCGCATCGACCGTCTTCAGCCGGTTCTGCACTTCGACGGCCGCGAGATCGGCGTTCACGCCCTGCTTGAACGTCAGGTACAGCGATGCAGCCCCCGCGCTGCTCGTCGCGGACGTATACAGCAGCCCCGGCGCGCCGTTCATCTCGCGCTCGATCAGCGCGGTCACCGATTCCTCGACGACTTGCGCGGACGCGCCCGGATACGTCGCATAGATGCTGACGACGGGCGGCGCGATGTCCGGGTACTGCGCGACGGGCAGCGCGCGGATCGCGAACAGGCCGCCCAGCATGATGAAGATGGCGATCACCCACGCGAAGACGGGGCGATCGATGAAGAAACGTGCCATGTTGGTTTGAACCGGTCAGGTTTGACGGGCGGCCGCCTGCGAAGCGGCCGCTGCCGGCGCCGCCTTCGACGGCGGCGCTTTTTCGACGGGCTTGACGGCCGTATCGGGCGCGAACTGCGCGGCGTCGTCGACGATCACGCGCTCGCCGCCCGCGAGGCCGCGCGTGATGCGCCAGTCACGGCCGCTCATCTGGTCGGCCGTGACCTCGACGTCCTTGACCTTGCCGTTCGCGCCGACGACCCGCACCGACGTCCGGTCGGCGGTGCGCAGCAGCGCGTCGCGCGGCACCAGGATCGCCCGCTGGTCGACCGCCGTGTCGAGCGCGATCCGCACGTACGCGCCCGGCAGCAGCTCGCGCTCCGGATTGGGGAACAGCGCGCGCATCGCGACGGTGTCGGTGGTCGGATCGACCGCGAGATCGCTGAACAGCAGCTTGCCCTTCAGCGGATACGCGGTGCCGTCGGCGCGCAGCAGCGTCACCGCGACGTCGTGCTGCGCGATGCCCGTCGCGCGCCCGCTCTTCACCGCGCGACGCAAGGCGTCGACGTCGGCGGCCGGCTGCGAGAAGTTCACGTAGATCGGATCGAGCTGCTCGACGGTCGTGAGCGGCGTCGCCTGGTCCTGGCCGACGAGCGCGCCCTCGGTCACGAGCGCGCGCCGTGCGCGGCCCGCGATCGGCGCGGTGACGGTCGCGTAATCGAGCTGCAACTGCGCGCGCGCGAGTTCGGCCTTCGCGGATGCCACCTCGGCCTTCGCCTGCGTATCGGCCGCGACGGCTTCGGTATGGTCGCGCTCGCTCACCGCGCGGTCGCGCACGAGATCGTCGTAACGGCGGCGCTTGTCGGTCGCCGCGAGCGCGGCGGCCTGCGCCTTCGCGAGCGCGCCCTGCGCGGCGTCGCGTGCGGCCTTCAGCGGCGCAGGATCGATGCGGAACAGCACCGCGCCCTGCTTCACTTCCTGGCCTTCCTCGTAGGTGCGTGCGATGACGATGCCCGCGACCCGCGCGCGGACTTCCGCCTGCCGGTAGGCGTCGAGCCGGCCCGGCAGTTCGACAGTCATCGGCACGGCCGTCGGGCGCACCGTCACGACGGTGGCCTGCTTCGCGGTCTCCGGCGCGGCATCCTTGTCGCCCTTTCCGCATCCGGCCACGGCCAACAGGGCCGCGAGCGCGAACGGCGCCAGCCGCATGCGGCGCCACTGGGTGCGTTTGTTATTCATGTTCTGACCTCGGATCATTCGCCGCCGATACAATGCGGCGGCTCAGGGTGGCCGATTATAATCAGTCACGACTGATTAAATACGCGCGCTTTCAATCTGGCTGACACACTGTCTCAATAAAACGACAGCGAACTGTAAGGAATTTCACGACATGGCCCGCAAGACCCGGGAAGAATCGCTCGCCATCAAGCACCGGATCCTCGACGCCGCCGAGCTCGTGCTGCTCGAAAGAGGCGTCGCGCAAACCGCGATGGCGGACCTCGCCGAGGCCGCCGGGATGTCGCGGGGCGCCGTCTACGGCCACTACCGCAACAAGATGGAAGTGTGTCTGGCGATGTGCGACCGCGCGTTCGCGCGCACGTCGGAAGGGTTCGACGCGGGCGACGGCCTGCCGCCGTTCGCGACGCTGCGGCGTGCCGCGTCGCACTATCTGCAGGAATGCGGCGAGCCTGGCCCGATGCAGCGCGTGCTCGTGATTCTCTATACGAAGTGCGAGCAAAGCGAGGAGAACGGCGCGCTGC
Source organism: Burkholderia sp. E168m15 (assembly GCF_016586105.1). NCBI lineage: Bacteria > Pseudomonadati > Pseudomonadota > Betaproteobacteria > Burkholderiales > Burkholderiaceae > Burkholderia > Burkholderia sp. E168m15. Next base: position 14,737 of record NZ_BCPO01000044.1, on the reverse strand, counting down.
AGCGGCGCCGCATGCTGCTCGAGCTGCAGATGCTGCGGATCACGAAGGCGCTGCTGCGTCGCGCGATCGCCGCCGGCGAACTTGCCGTCGATCTCGACGTGCACCTCGCCGCCGTCTATCTCGTGTCGCTGCTCGAAGGCGTGTTCGCGTCGATGATCTGGACCAACCGGTTGCGCGGCAACCTGTGGAACGACGCCGAGGCGATGCTCGACGCCGGCTTCGACGCCGTGCGCACCTCCGCCGCTCTGCGCCGACGCGCGCAAAAATTGCCGGACTGACGAGAATCGTCGTAACAAATGCTGATTTAACCCGACTTACCGCACTGCGAAACGAACGAGCTGACCCTCTTTAAAATTTTTAACGTTTCGCGGAACATCGGTAGACTGACGCTGTCATCTTTCTTTAGCGTCTTCGTGATAACCGGGTTCGACCCGGTATGCACGCCGCCGTTCGAAGCGGGCACTGCCCCGCAGGTTGGGTCGAACGGAAACGACACAGGCCCCTGGCGGGGCCTGTTTTGTTGCACGCCCGCCGCCCGCCCCGTCGCCGTTTGACGGTGCGCCGCCGGCGGCCCCCGCCCACACCCCTTTGAACCGCTTTCCTGGATGTGGACACCTTGGTCAAGTCCGTCGCAACCCCTGATGCCGTCGCACCCGGTCGCGCGCAGCGCGTCGTGCGCACGCTCGTGCCGGCCGCCGTGCTCGGCGCCCTCGCCGCATTCGGCCTCGCCGCCGCGTTGCCGGCCGTGTCGCAACTGCCGGGCGCCGTCGATTCAGGCACGGCCGCGCTGCCGCAGCGCGTGCTGTCCGATACGCCGTTTCCCACCGCGCAGCATTTCGTGACGAGCGAGCTCGCCCGCACGATCGGCGAGCGCAACGAACACCTCGATCGCAATGACCGCAGTGTGCAGCCGGGCCTGTTCGCGCCGCTCAGCGCGCATCGCAACGACATGCTCGGCTATACGAGCCTGTTTCAGTTCGCGGCGCCCGACCACCAGCAAGGCATGCGCGCGGGCGACATCGAACTCACGCTGTCCGATACGCTGAACCGTCTCGACGTGCCGCCCGAAGTGCGCATCCAGCTCGGCGATCTCGTCACCGGCAAGGTCGCGATGCGCGCGAGTGCGCAGCGCGGCGACTATTACCGCGTCGCGTTCGACACGAACGACGGCACGCCGCGCCTCACCGCGCTCGAGCTGCGCGTCGCCGGCCGCACGTTCGGCGCGATCTGGTTCCGCGCGCCGGGCGCCGAGCACGGTGCGTACTACGCGCTCGACGGCTCGCCGCTCGAAGCCGCCGCATTCACGATGCCGGTCAAGTGGACGCGTATCAGTTCGTTCTTCGGCGAGCGCATCCATCCGCTGTCGCAGGCGATGGCGTTTCATACGGGCGTCGATCTCGCCGCACCGAGCGGCACGCCGGTCGATGCGGCCGCCGACGGCGTCGTGTCGTTCGTCGGCACCGATCCGGGCGGCTATGGGCGCTATGTGATCGTCGATCATGCGGATGGCTATTCGACCTACTACGCGCACCTGTCCGCGTTCGCTCGCGGGCTCAAGACCGGCGAAACGGTGAAGCAGGGGCAACGTATCGGCTCGGTCGGGATGACGGGCGCGGCGACCGGCCCGCACCTGCATTTCGAGGTGCGGGTCGCGAACGATCCGGTCGACCCGCTCGTCACGCTGGCCAGCGCGCAGAGGGCGCTGTCGGACATGCAGCTCACCGCGTTCCGCCAGGAAGCCGCGCAATGGCGCTTGCACCTCGCATCGATCAGCACCACGCCGTTCGCGTTCGCGCAGAACGACGGCCCGCTGTGGGGCGATTTCGCGACCGGCCCGTCGACGCTGCGCGCGGTGTTCGATACGCACTACAGCGCGTCCTGACGCTGACGTCCTGAAGCGTCCGGGCACCTCAGCCTCATCGGCACCACCGCACGCGTCGCCGCTCGAATGACGGCGACGCAGCCCGCTGCGGATGGTCGCACATCATCCATCTTCATCACTGAAGCACACGCACGCCTCGCACGCGTGCTCGCCGGCCCACCGTTACCGCGCGGGTTCCGTGCGTTCGGCCGTCGCCTGCGCCGCACGTTGCGTGCGCGGCCCCCGCGACAGCAACCACCGCGCTCCTCCATCGAGCGACGTGCACAGCACCAGATAGATCAGCGCGACGAACAGGAAGATCGGCGCCGGATACACCATCAGCCGGTTGTTCACCTGCGTTGCGATGAACGACAGCTCCGGCACGCCGACGATATACGCGAGCGACGTGTCCTTCACGAGCGCGACCCACTGGTTGACGAACGACGGCGTCATGATCCGGATCGCCTGCGGCAGCAGCACGTAGCGCACCGTCTGCCAGCGCGTGAGCCCGAGCGACAGCCCGGCCTGCCATTGACCGTCGCCCGCCGCGACGATCCCCGCATGCACCGCATGCGCGAGATACGCGCCGCCGATCAGCGCCAGCGCGCACACGACCGTCGCGAGCCCCGGCACATCCATGTGCAACAGCACGGGCATCAGGAAATACGTCCAGAAGATCAGCATCAGCACCGGAATCGCGCGGAAGAAGCCGATGAACGCGAGCAGCAGCACACGCGCCGGGCCGCGCGCCAGCGCCATCGCGATGCCGAGCGCCACGCCGAGCACGGCCGACGCGATCGCGGATGCAAGCGCCAGCACCAGCGACAGCGCGGCGCCGCCGAGCGGGCCGTCCGGAAACGCGCCGACGAGCAGGTACGGCAGGTTCGAAAGCAGCAGCGAAAGGTCCATCGTCAGCGCCCTGCTCCGAGCCGGTCGCGCCATTGCGTGGCTGCATACGCACCGGCCTCGATCGCGGCCACCGCCGCGATATATAGCAGGGTCGCGACGCCGAACGCGGCGAACGTCTGGAACGTCTCCGTCTCGACCTGCCGCGACGCATACGACAGCTCGGCGACGCCGATCGCCATCGCGAGCGACGAGTTCTTCACGAGATTCATGTATTGGCCGAACAGCGGCGGCAGCGCGATGCGCACGGCCTGCGGCAGCACCACGTAGCGCAGCGACTGCATCGGCGTGAGGCCGAGCGCGGCCGCCGCATCGTGTTGCGCGCGCCGCACGCCGCGCAGGCCGGCTTCGCATTCCTCGGCGACGAAGGCAGCCGTATAGGCGCTCAAGCCGACCCAACCCGCCACGAATTCGAACGACGGCCACGCGAGCGTGAACGGGCCCACGCTCACCGCATGGCGCGCATTGAGCCACGCGATCCACGTTTCGGGCAGCAACGACGCGACACCGAAATACCAGAACAGCAACTGCACGAGCAGCGGCGTGTTGCGAAACGCGACGACGTACGCGGCGGCGGCCGCGCGCGGCGTCTTGCCGCGCGCATGCCGCATCACGGCGAGCAGCAGCCCGCCGACGGTCGCGGCGACGGCCGACGCGGCCGCGAGGCCGAGTGTCAGCAGGAAGCCCTGCCAGAGCCAGGACAGATATTTGGGAGCCAACCCGAGCATGCTGGGGAGCGCGCACGACGCGCGCGGTCGGATGAAAACGAAAAGCGCCGCGCGGCCGAGGTTCCGGCCAAACGCGGCGCGCGTGCGGCAGCGATCAGGTCTTGTCGCCGATCCGGAAAATGCGCGTGAGCGGCGTTTTCGTCGTCGGCCCGAACCATGCGTCGTAGATCTGCGTCGCGCGGCCGTTCGCCTCGAGCCCCTTCAGCGTGTCGTTGACGAAGCCGAGCAGGCGCGTCTCGCCCTTCGGCACGCCGACGCCCATGTAGTCGTTCGAGATCGTGAACGCCGGGATCTCGTAGTTCTGCTTGTCGGGCACGTTCGCGAGCAGGCCGATCAGCTTCGGGCCGTCCTGCGTGATGGCCTGCACGTTGCCGGCGCGCAGCGCGGCGAACGCGAACGGCGTGTCGTCGTACGCGACGATCGTGGCCTTCGGGAATTTCTCGCGCAGCGTGATCTCGTTGGTCGTGCCCTTGTCCGCGCCGACGCGCAGGCCGTTCAGCTGGTCGGCCGATTTCAGCACGCCCTTCTTCGCGAGAAACTGCTGGCCCGACGAGAAATACGGGATGCTGAAGTCGACCTGTTTCGCGCGCTCATCGGTGATCGTGAAGTTCGCGAGCACGAGGTCGACCTTGCCGGAGGTGAGGAACGGGATGCGGTTCGCGGGGTTGGTCGGTTGGAGCTGCAGCTTCACGCCGAGCTTGTCCGCGAGCGCCTTCGCGTAATCGACGTCGAGACCGACGATGTGGTTGCTTTTCGCGTCGACATAACCGAACGGCGGATTGCTGTCGAACGTCGCGACGCGCAGCACCCCGGCCTTCTTGATGTCGTCGAGACGGTCCGCATGGGCGACGGTGCCTGCGGTAACGAGCGCGACCCCGACGAGCCACGTAGCGAGCGTGTTGATTTTCATGAGCACGACCTGATTTGTTATGGAGGCCGCCGCGGATCGCGCGGCGGCACGGTTCGAAGAACATCGTGACGAAGTGTGTCGTCGCGAAGCCGCTAACGTATCAGTGCGTGCGGCGAATCCGAACCAACAATTGGTGCTTTGCTCAGCGGGTTTCGTGATGAGGCAGGCGGGCTGCGGGCACGCATTGCCGCCGCGCAAAAAAAGACGCCCGCTGCAAGCAGCGGGCGCGAATCCCAGTCAAGGAGGTGTCACACGAACTACGCAGTCAGATTAAGGAAATCGCGCGCCACGGACAACGAATCGATTTCCATATCGATATGACGCGGCGCGCTCATGCCGGCACTTCGCGGGTCGAACAGTGGATGCCGCCGCGCACGTCATCGCACGCCGCAAAAAAAACGTCCCGCCAACCGGCGGGACGTTCGTCATGATGCGAGTACGCGCCACGCGCGACCGATCACGGCTCGTGGCGCAGGTACCCTTCCTTGCTCGGATCGCGCATCCGCCACGACACGATCAGCGAGATCGCGCACAGCACGGTCACGTACCAGTAGAACGTTTCCTCGCTGCCGATCGACTTGAACCACAGCGCGACGTACTCGGCCGAACCGCCGAAGATCGCGTTCGCGACCGCATACGACAGGCCCACGCCCATCGCGCGCACTTCCGGCGGAAACATCTCGGCCTTGATCAGGCCGCTGATCGACGTGTAGAAGCTGACGATCGCCAGCGCAACCGTGATCAGCACGAACGCGGCCACCGGGCTCGTCACGCCCTTCAGCGCATGCATCAGCGGCACCGTGCCGATCACCGCGAACGAACCGAACAGGATCATCGACGTGCGGCGGCCGATCTTGTCCGACAGCGCGCCGAACACCGGCTGCATCAGCATGTAGACGAGCAGCGCGACGGTCATCACGTTGCTGGCCGTCTTCGCGTGCATGCCGGCCGTGTTCACGAGGTACTTCTGCATGTACGTCGTGAACGTGTAGAAGATCAGCGAGCCGCCGGCCGTGAAGCCGACCACCGTGAAGAACGCGCCCTTGTGCTGCCACACGCCGCGGATCGTGCCGGCGTCCTTCTTGTCGCGCGATGCGCTCGTCGACGTCTCGTCGAGCGATTTGCGCAGGTACAGCGAAATCAGCGCGGCCGCCGCGCCGACCACGAACGGAATGCGCCAGCCCCACGCTTTCAGCTCGCCGGCCGACAGCGTCTGCTGCAGGATCACGAGCACCAGCAGCGCGCACAGCTGGCCGCCGATCAGCGTCACGTACTGGAACGACGCGAAGAAGCCGCGACGGCCCTTCAATGCCACTTCACTCATGTAGGTCGCGCTCGTCCCGTATTCGCCGCCCACCGACAGGCCCTGGAACAGGCGCGCGACCAGCAGCAGCGCCGGCGCGAGCGCGCCGATCTGCGCATAGGTCGGCAGCACCGCGATCACGAGCGACCCGCCGCACATCATCAGCACCGAGATCATCATCGCCGCGCGACGGCCGTGCCGGTCGGCGATGCGGCCGAACAGCCAGCCGCCGATCGGACGCATCAGGAAGCCGGCCGCGAACACGCCGGCCGTGTTCAGCAGCTGCGTCGTCGTGTTGCCGCTCGGGAAAAATGCCGGCGCGAAGTACAGCGCGCAGAACGAGTAGATGTAGAAGTCGAACCACTCGACGAGGTTGCCCGATGAGGCGCCGACGATGGCGAACACGCGCCGCCGGGTGTCTTGCGCGGACAGCGCAGCTTGGTCGGTCTGGACGTCCATGGGTTGGTCTGTTCCTTTTAGTGCTTTCTGGGCGAGACGGCTGGGGCCGCCGCGTGCGGTCGCACGTGGCACCGGTTCCGGCGCACGGCGCTACGGGATTTTAGCGAAATGTAAAGTAACAAGCGCCCCGGGTTCGTCCCGATGTAGAAAATTTTTCTCCCGGCGCGCGTTCGTCATATGAAAACGCCAGCCCGCAGGCTGGCGTCCGATGCAAACATTTCCGGCGTGCGGCGATCACACGCGCACTTCCGGCGGCACGTAGCGGCACTCGTAGCGCTTGCGCACGGTGCCGGCCTCGTCGACGCTTTCCAGGTACACGTCGAACTGCCAGAGCCGCGCCATGTGCTTGAGCACTTCCTCGCTGTCGTTCGACAGGTGGCGGTTGTCGGTCATGAAGTGGCGCAGCGTGAGGCTGCGGTCGCCGCGGGTGTTGACGGCCCACACCTGGATGTTCGGCTCGCGGTGATGGATGTCGTACTGCCGCGACAACGCCTGCCGCACGTACTGGTAGCCGGAATCGTCGTGGATCGCCGATACCTCGAGCGAATCGCGCATGTCGTCGTCGAGCACCGAGAAGAGCCGCATTTCGCGAATCAGGTTCGGCGACAGGTACTGCGCGATGAAGCTCTCGTCCTTGAAGTTGCGCATCGCGTAGTGCATCGCCGGCAGCCACGGCGTGCCCGCGATCTCCGGAAACCACTTGTAGTCTTCCTCCGTCGGCGCTTCGCAGATCCTTCGGATGTCGCTCATCATCGAGAAACCGAGCGCATACGGGTTGATCCCGCTGTAGTACGGCTTCGTGACGGGCGGCTGGTAGACCACGTTGCTGTGCGAATGCAGGAACTCCATCATGAAGCCGTCTTCCAGCTTGCCCTGGTTGTACAGCGTATTGAGCAGTGTGTAGTGCCAGAACGTCGCCCAGCCTTCGTTCATCACCTGCGTCTGCCGCTGCGGATAGAAATACTGGCCGATCTTGCGCACGATGCGGATCACTTCCCGCTCCCACGGTTCGAGCAGCGGCGCATTCTTTTCCGCGAAATACAGCAGGTTCTCCTGCGGCTCGGACGGATAGCGGTCGTCCTGCTCCTCCGTCAGCTCGGGCTTCTTGCCCGGCAGCGTACGCCAGAGTTCGTTCACCTGCGACTGCAGGTACGCCTCGCGCTCGCGCCGCAGCGCCGCTTCCTTCGACAGCGACGGTTTCTGCGGCCGCTTGTAGCGGTCGACGCCGTAGTTCATCAACGCATGGCACGAGTCGAGCAGTTCCTCGACGCGATCGAGGCCGTAGCGCTCCTCGCATTCCGCGACGTAGTTCTTCGCGTACACGAGGTAATCGATGATCGCGTGCGCGTCGGTCCACAGCCGGAACAGGTAGTTGCCCTTGAAGAACGAGTTGTGCCCGTACGCCGCGTGCGCGATGACGAGCGCCTGCATCGTCATCGTGTTCTCTTCCATCAGATACGCGATGCACGGATTCGAATTGATGACGATTTCGTAGGCGAGGCCCATCTGGCCGCGACGATAGCTCTTCTCGGTCGCGAGAAAGTGCTTGCCGAACGACCAGTGACGGTAGTTGACGGGCATCCCGACCGACGCATACGCATCCATCATCTGCTCGGCGCTGATCAGTTCGAGCTGGATCGGGTAGATGTCGAGCTCGTATTGTTCGGCGACCTGCGAGATGTGCGTGTCGTATTCCTCGAGCAATTCGAACGTCCAGTCGGACGGGCACGGCAACGGCTTGCGTTCGGCAACGTTCATACGCGCTTCCTTTTGCCCGGAACCGGGCAAGTCGGCGGCCGGCGGCGGCGGTTCGGCCTGCCCGCGTTGCTGCGGTGCGGCAGGGCCGGCCGTGTCGTCGCCGGAAGGGCGCGGCGCGTAGCCGCGCGACTCGTTGTGCAGATGGCGGGTCGTCATGACATTTCCACCTGCTTTTCGAACAATTCGCGAAACACCGGGTAAATGTCCGCAGCCGATTCCACTTTTTTCATCGCGAGATGCGGTTGCGACAAGGCCAGTTGCGCGTATTCCAGCCACAGATTCTGCTCTTCCGGCGCGACCTGGATATACGCGAAGTAACGCGTCTTGGTGAGGATATCCTCTTCCAGGATTTTGCGACACTTGGGCGAATCGTCAGTCCAGTTGTCGCCGTCGGACGCCTGCGCGCCGTAGATGTTCCACTCGGTCGGCGAGTAGCGCTCGTCCATCACCTTGCGCATCAGTTCGAGCGCGCTCGACACCACCGTGCCGCCGCTTTCGGTCGAATGGAAGAAGGTGTCCTCGTCGACTTCCTCGGCACGCGTGTGGTGGCGAATGAACACCACTTCGATGCGCTCGTAGTTGCGCTTGAGGAACAGATAAAGCAGGATGAAGAAGCGCTTCGCGAGATCCTTGCGCTGCTCGTCCATCGAGCCCGACACGTCCATCAGGCAGAACATCACGGCCTGGCTCGACGGTTGCGGCTGCTTCACGCGGTTGATGTAGCGCAGGTCGAACGGATCGATGAACGGAATCCGCCAGATGCGCCCTTTCAGGTGATGAATCTCGGCCTCGAGCGTCGCGATTTCCGCGCGGCGGTCCTCGGGGTCGCTCTTCAGCGCTTCGAGCTGGGCCTCGAGCTCGCGCAGCTCGTTGACGAGCGGCGAGCCGAGCGCGATGCGCCGGCCGAGCGCGCTGCGCAGCGAACGCACGACGTCGATGTTGTTCGGCGTGCCTTCCGCCGACCAGCCCGCGCGCACGTTCTTCCAGCTCGGCACCGTCAGCAGGTGCGTCTTCACGAGGCGCGGCAGTTCGAGATCGTCGAAGAAATACTGCATGAACTCGTCGCGCGACAGCTCGAACACGAAGTCGTCCTGCCCTTCGCCCTCGTTGCTCGCCTGACTGCCGCCGCCGCCCGAGCCGCCCTGCGGGCGCGGGATCTTGTCGCCGCGCACGTAGTCCTCGTTGCCGGGGTGCACGTATTCGCGACGTCCGCCCGGCGCGTGCCGGAAATTCGGCTCCGCGATGTCCTTGCGCGGGATCGTGATGCTCTGCGTGCTCTGGATATCCTTGATGCTACGGTCGCGCACCGCGTCGGACACGGCACGACGAATGTAGTTCTTGACGCGACGCAGAAAGCGTTCGCGATTGGCGATGCTCTTGTTCTTGCCGGCCAGCCTGCGGTCGATGATTTGATGAAGCACTCCCGGTCTCCCGCTCGAAAGTCGATCTGCCGGGGCACTCGCCGCGCATGCCGTCTGCCGTCATGCGGGCGGCGCCTCTGAAAGCGCCCGCACGGACTCGCCGTACGGGCGCGATACCGCGCGTGTCATGACGACTTGCGCACGCGCAGGTACCAGTCGCAAAGGAGCCTCACTTGCTTCGGCGTATAGCCCTTCGCGACCATCCGGTTCACAAAGTCCTCATGCTTGCGCTGCTCCTCCGCCGAACCCTTCGCGTTGAACGAAATGACCGGCAACAGTTCCTCGGTATTCGAGAACATCTTCTTCTCGATCACGACGCGCAACTTCTCGTAGCTCGTCCACACGGGGTTCTTGCCGGCGTTCGCCGCCCGTGCGCGCAACACGAAGTTCACGATTTCGTTGCGGAAATCCTTCGGATTGCTGATCCCGGCCGGCTTCTCGATCTTCTCCAGCTCCGCGTTCAGCGCGGCGCGATCGAAGCTCTCGCCGGTATCGTGATCGCGGAATTCCTGATCCTGGATCCAGAAGTCCGCATACGTGACGTAGCGATCGAAGATGTTCTGCCCGTATTCCGAATACGACTCGAGATACGCGGTCTGAATCTCCTTGCCGATGAACTCCGCGTACCGCGACGCGAGCACGTCCTTCACGAACGACAGGTACTTCTGCTCCGTTTCCGGCGGGAACTGCTCGCGTTCGATCTGCTGTTCGAGCACGTACATCAGGTGCACCGGGTTCGCCGCGACCTCGCTCGTATCGAAGTTGAACACGCGCGACAGGATCTTGAACGCGAAGCGGGTCGACACGCCGGTCATCCCTTCGTCCACGCCCGCGTAGTCGCGATACTCCTGGTACGACTTCGCCTTCGGATCGGTGTCCTTCAGGTTTTCGCCGTCGTACACCTGCATCTTCGAGAACAGGCTCGAATTCTCCGGCTCGTGCAGACGCGACAGCACCGAGAACTGCGACATCATCTTCAGCGTGCCCGGCGCGCAGACGGCCTCGGCGAGCGACGAATTGCGGATCAGCTTCTCGTAGATCTTGATCTCTTCCGACACGCGCAGGCAGTACGGCACCTTCACGACGAAGATCCGGTCGAGCAGTGCCTCGTTGTTGCGGTTGTTGCGGAACGCCTTCCACTCCGACTCGTTCGAGTGCGCGAGAATCACGCCGTCGAACGGAATCGCGCCGAAACCTTCGGTGCCCTTGAAGTTGCCTTCCTGCGTGGCGGTCAGCAGCGGGTGCAGCACCTTGATCGGCGCCTTGAACATTTCGACGAATTCGAGCAGGCCCTGGTTCGCCAGGCACAGGCCGCCCGAGTAGCTGTACGCGTCGGCATCGTCCTGCGCATACTGTTCGAGCTTGCGGATATCGACCTTGCCGACCAGCGACGAGATGTCCTGATTGTTCTCGTCGCCCGGCTCCGTCTTCGCGATGCCGACCTGCCGCAGGATCGACGGAAAGCGGCGCACCACGCGGAACTGGCGGATGTCGCCGTTGTATTCGTGCAGGCGCTTGACGGCCCACGGACTCAGGATGCTCTTCAGGTAGCGGCGCGGAATGCCGTACTGTTCCTCGAGGATCGGACCATCCTCGTCGTAGTCGAACAGCCCGAGCGGCGATTCGTTGACGGGCGAACCCTTCAGCGAATAGAACGGCACGCGCTCCATCAGTTGCTTCAGGCGCTCGGCGATCGACGACTTGCCGCCGCCCACCGGGCCCAGCAGATAGAGGATCTGCTTCTTCTCTTCAAGACCTTGCGCAGCGTGGCGGAAATATGCGACCACCTGCTCGATCACCTCCTCCATTCCGTAGAACTCACGGAATGCCGGATACACCTTGATGACCTTGTTCGCGAAGATCCGCGACAGGCGCGGGTCGTTGCGGGTATCGATCTGTTCAGGTTCCCCGATTGCTTCCAGCATGCGTTCACCAGCCGTCGCGTACGCGGATGGATCGTTCTTGCAGAGCGCGAGATACTCCTCCAGCGAGAGCTCTTCCTCTCGCGTTTTTTCGAAGCGGTTCGCGAAGCTGCTGTAAATATCCATGCTACCTCCCTCGCCTGAGTCTGAAGACGTGCCTGCCTTCGTATGACTGCGCAGAAGCAAGCGCGTTCGAATTCATCCTAAACCCTTTCTTATTTTTTTTCACGAACTCTTCGTATGAAGTTCGTCATTCTCGACAACACCGCTTGGACAACGCATTTCGTCGTTTTACAATCGACCTCCCGAGCCGCAGAAACTGCATCCGCCGCGTCTCGTCGAACATCGAAACGTCTCGTGCGTTGGACATCTCCGACGTCGCCACTTCCTCCCCTCATCCCTATACGTTCGAGCGGTCGCGCGCGATGACACACCGCGCGCACCGTTACAAATTTTTTTCGCAGTCCCTTACGGACATACCCGTACGACGAACGCGGGAACGTGACGTGCACGCAGCGCGTCGCCGCGTATGCGTCGGTGCGCGACGCAGGTGACGATGCACGATCGATCGTCCGTGCTGTCACATTTGCCCATCGCGGAAACGACGACGCCCGCGGATCGCGGGCGTCGTTCGTCACCAAATGGGGATAGATACGCAGTGCCTGAAGATCAGAACGTCTCCCAGTCGTCGCCGCCGGCGGTCGCGACTGCCGGCGCGGGAGCGGCGGATGCGGCGGCGGGCTTGCGCGCCGGCGTCGCGGCGGGTGCGCGTTTCGGCGCGGCGTCGCGTTCGACGCGCGCCGCAGCCGGTGCTGCGGGCGCCGCAGCCGACGCGGAAAGTGCACGCGGCGCTTGACGCGCCACCGCAACGACGGTGCCCGCGCGTGCTGCTTCGTCGTCGAGCTGGAATACCGCCGCCGTTTCGCGCAGGCGGGCCGCCTGTTCCTCGAGCGACTGCGCGGCGGCCGCCGCTTCCTCGACGAGCGCGGCATTCTGCTGCGTGACCTCGTCCATCTGCGCGACCGCGCGCGCCACCTGGTCGATTCCGCTGCTCTGCTCCTCGGAGGCCGCCGCGATCTCGCCCATGATGTCCGTCACGCGCTGGACCGCGCCGATCACGTCGCTCATCGTGCGCCCGGCTTCGTCGACCAGCGTCGAGCCCGTCCGGATACGCTCCACCGACGCGTCGATCAGCGCCTTGATTTCCTTCGCCGCGCTCGACGAACGCTGCGCGAGGCTGCGCACTTCGCCGGCGACCACCGCGAAGCCGCGGCCTTCCTCGCCCGCCCGCGCGGCTTCGACGGCCGCATTCAGCGCAAGAATGTTGGTCTGGAACGCGATTCCCTCGATGATCGCGATGATGTCGGCGATTTTGGCCGAGCTGTCGTTGATTTCGCCCATCGTGCCGACCACCTGGCCGACCACCGTATTGCCCTTGTTTGCAATGTCGGACGCATTCGCGGCCAGCGAGCTTGCCTGGCGCGCATTGTCGGCATTCTGCTTCACCGTGCCCGTCAGTTGCTCCATGCTCGACGCGGTTTCCTGCAGCGCAGCGGCCTGTTCCTCGGTGCGCGACGACAGGTCGGTGTTGCCGGCCGCGATCTGGCGGGCTGCGGTCGCGATCGACTCGCTACCGCCGCGCACGGTGCGCACCGTGTCGACGAGCCCGCGCTGCATCCTCGCGAGGCCTTCCAGCATCTGGCCCATCTCGTCGCGCCGGTCGACGACGATCGGCCGGCGCAAGTCGCCTGCGGCGATCGCGTCGAAATGCGACAGCGCGTCGGCGATCGGGCGGCCGATCGCGCGGCTCAGCGTCAGCCACGACAGCACCGCGGCGCCGATGCCGGCCAGCAGCACCACGATCGACAGCACGCGCATCGTCTCGAATACCGATTCCGCCTGATCGAAGCGCGCCTGCGCATTAGTGAACTGGAAGCTGCGCAGCGCTTCACCGGCCGTGGCGAGTTCGGTATAGCGCGCCTGAAGCTGCTTCGCTCCGCCGCCGATCCGGTCGTGATCGCCCGCCCCGACCGCACTCGCGAACGCGTCGCAACTGTCCTGCAGCACCTTGCGCCGGGCGGCGATGTCCTGTGCGAGCCGGTCCTCGTCGGCGTCGCGCGGCAGCGCAAGGTATTTCTGCCACCAAGCGTCCGATTGTGCCCGCATCGCGCGGCTGCGCTCGATGGCCGCCGCCGAGTCCGGCGTGCCGGCCAGCAGCGCCGCACGGTCGAGTGCGAGGCGCTCGCGCGCGGCGAACATTTCCGCCATCGCCACGTTGACCGCGCTCGGCATCTGGTTCGTGAAAATCTCGCGCGTCGAATCGTTCGCACGCGTCATCCCGTACAGACCGAGCACGCCGGTGACACCCAGCAGTACCGCCAGAAACGCCATCGTCAAACCGATGCGCGCACGAATCGTCAGGTTCCTGAACACCATCATCCATCCTGTGTTGCGTCGTCATGAACGGGCCGGGCCCGTTGGCTCGAAGCATTGCTTCGCTTGATTTATTTACGACCGCGCGACGCACAACTTGACGGATTTCAGACCATTTTTTCGAATTATTAGTCTGAACATTACAAATCACTGAACAAAATGGCGTAAATTCGGGCCAGTTCGACAACGGAAGGAAAAAGACCGGCGAGGCACCGGCAGGTTCAGGCAGGTGCGGTCGGCGAGGTGCGGCCGGCCGTCTCGTGCGACGAACCGGCCACGAGACGGAACCGCGATCCTGGGGTCAGGCCTGATCGGCCAGTTCGGAGCGCGTCGGAATCGACGGCTGAGCGCCCGCGCGCGTGACCGACAGCGCCGCCGCACATTGCGCGAAGCGGATGGCCGTGTCGACGTCCGCGCCGGCCGCGAGCCGTGCGGAAAAGCCGCCGATGAAGGTGTCGCCGGCGGCCGTCGTGTCGACCGCCTGCACGACCGGCGCCGGATAGTGCCGCGCGGTGCCGTCGGCCGTCAACGCGAGCACGCCGCGTGCGCCGAGCGTCACCAGCACGTTGCGCGCGCCGCCGGCCTGGAGCGCCCGCGCGGCGGCTTCGGCTTCGGCCGGATCGCGCACGCGCAGCCCCGTCAGCGCGGCCGCCTCGACCTCGTTCGGGATCAGGTAATCGACGAGCGGCAGCCAGCCGTCCGGCAGCGGCGCGACGGCCGGGGCCGGATTGAGCACCACCGTGCGGCCGAGCCGGCGTCCGGCCGACAGTGCCGCGAACACCGTGTCCGGCGGCGTCTCGAGCTGGCAGATCAGCACGTCGGCCGCCGCCAGCGCGGCCTCGTGCCGCGCGATCGTGTCGGTCGTGACCTCGCCGTTGCCACCCGCGACGATCACGATCGCGTTCTGGCTCCCATCGTCGACGACGATCAGCGCGACGCCGGTCGACGCCGACGCGCTCGTCGCGAGCCCCGCGCAGTCGATGCCCTCGGCCTCGAGGCCCGCGCGCAGTGCCGCGCCGTGCGCATCCGCGCCGAC
>NZ_BCPO01000043.1:0-47272 GCF_016586105.1 Burkholderia sp. E168m15 | reverse complement strand
GAACCGCCGCCGATCCGTTCGATCAGCGTCTGCGCGGCCATTTCGCCGAGCGCGCGCACCGACTGGCCGACCGTCGACAGCGCCGGATACGTGTAGCGGGAAAATTCGATGTCGTCGAAGCCGATGATCGAGCAGTCGTCGGGCACGCGCATCCCGCGCTCGGCCGCCGCGCGCAGCGCGCCGACGCCCATCAGGTCGTTGCCCGCGAAAATCGCGCTCGGCCGCACCGATTCGAACAGCCGCGACGCTGCGTGATAGCCGCCCAGGCACGAGAAATCGCTTTCGGCGATCGCGCCCGGCACGATGTCGACGCCACGCTCGGCCATCGCGCGGATGAAGCCGTGCACGCGCATCGCGCTGACGGCGGTGTCGGTCGGCCCGGTGATGCAGCCGATCTTCGCGTGCCCGAGTTCGAGCAGGTGGCGCGTCGCGAGATACGCGCCGCGCTCGTGGTCGATCTGCACGAGATCGGCCGCGAGACCCTCGATGTTGCGGTCGACCACGACGAGCGGCGCATGGATATCCGCGAGCGTCTGCGCGAGCACCGCGTCCTCGCCCGCCGACGCGACGATCAGCCCGTCGATGCGCTTTTCCTGCAACACGCGCAGGTAGTTGCGCTGCTTCACGGGATCGTCGTCCGAATTGCAGAAGAACACGCAATAGCCGTTGGCCGCGCACTGATCCTCGATGCCGCGCGCAAGCTCGGCGAAGTACGGATTCGTGCTGTTCGGCACGACGAGGCCGATCGTCGCCGTCGCCCGCGCCTTCAGCGAGCGCGCCACGGCCGACGGCACGTAATTCAGCTCGCGGATCGCGCCCTCGACCTTCGCACGCACATCCGCGGACACCGGCCGCGAATTGTTCACCACGTGCGAGACGGTCGTAAACGACACGCCCGCCATGGCCGCCACATCCTTGATCGTCGCCATTTCCCGTTTCTCTCTGGTCTGTTCTGTCTATCTTTTTACCGCACGCGCGTACGCCGGCTGCGATACGTATCGAGCACGACCGCCACCACGATCACCGCACCCGTGATGATCCGCTTCGTCGGCTCGTTCGCCCCGATCTGCGCCAGCCCCGCGGCCAGCACGGAGATGATCAACACGCCGAAGAACGTGCTGATCACCGAGCCGCGCCCGCCCATCAGGCTCGTGCCGCCGATCACGACGGCGGCGATCACCTGCAGTTCGAGGCCCGCGCCCGCGTTCGGATCGGCCGCCTCGAGCCGCGAAATCTGGAACAGCGACGCGAGCCCCGCGAGCGCGCCCATCAGCGCGAATACGAGGATTTTATACGGCCTCGGGTTAACCCCGGCAAGCCGCACCGCTTCCTCGTTCGTGCCGATCCCGACCAGATAGCGCCCGAACACCGTGCGCGTGAGCACGAACTGGGCCGCGATCATCACCGCGACCGCGATCAGGAACGCCGGCGAAATGCCCAGCGCGATCGGGTTCGACAGGAAATCGAACGCGTCGCCGATATACGCGGTGCGCGAATTCGTCAGCTGGTACGCGAGGCCGCGCGCGGCCTCCAGCACGCCGAGCGACACGATGAACGACGGAATCCGCCAGCCCACCGTGACCGCGCCCGTCAGCGCGCCCGTCGCGGTCGCGACCGCGATCCCGATCAGCGCGGCCGGCAGCGGCCCCCACTGCCATTTCAGCGCGGCGACGCTGACCATCGACGCGGCGAGCGCGAGCACCGAGCCGACCGACAGGTCGATCCCGGCGATGATCAGCACGAAGGTCATCCCGACCGACATCACGACGAGATCGGGAATCTGGTTCGCGATCGTGCTGAACGTGTCGTAGGTCAGGAAATGCGAGCTCAGCACCGAGAACAGCGCGATCATCGCGGCCAGCGCGCCGGCCAGCCCGAGATAGTTCGACAGGCCGAGCCGCGTGCCGGACAGCGTGCGCGCGCGGCGCCCCGTCACGTCCTGCTGCGCGCCTGCGTCGGTCGGGGATACGGGAGGCTGGGTCATTGCTGTGGTCCTGTCGTCGAAGTGCCCGGAGCGGCGCCGCGCGCCTGCCCCGCGTCCGGATGCTGCATGGCGGCCGCCGGCGTCTCGCGGCCGAAGCCGGCGAACGCCGCGGCCAGCAGCGCATCCTGGGTCCAGTTGCCGCGCTCGAACACGGCGGTCATGCGCCCGGCCGACATCACGCCGATCCGGTCGCAGATCAGCATCAGCTCGCGCAGGTCGCTCGATACGACCACCAGCGCGCGGCCTTCGCGCGCGAGCGCGCCCATCAAAGTGTAGATCTCGAATTTGGCGCCGACGTCGATCCCGCGCGTCGGCTCGTCGAACAGCAGCACGCCCATGTCGCGCGCAAGCCAGCGGCCGATCACGACCTTCTGCTGGTTGCCGCCCGACAGTTCGCCGACGGGCTGCGCCGCCCCGTGCGTACGAATTCGCAGCGCATCGATCTGCTGCTCGGCGAGCGCTGTTTCACGTGCGGCATCGACGATGCCGCCGCGCGCGAGCCGGTCGAGCTGGCCGAGCGACACGTTCGCGGTGATCGACTGCGACAGCAGCAGCCCTTCGCCCTTGCGATCCTCGGTGATCAGCGCGATGCCCAGCTTCACCGCGTCGACCGGCGACGCGATGCGCGCCGGCTTCAGCGGCTGGCCGACCGCGATCGTTCCGGCATCCGGCGTATCGGCGCCGTAGATCAGCCGCAGCAGCTCGGTGCGTCCCGCGCCGATCAGCCCCGAGATGCCGAAGATCTCGCCCGCGCGCACCTCGAGCGACACGTCGCGCACCGCCGTGCCGCGCGTGAGGCCCGAGACCGCGAGCCGCGGCGCGCCGAAGCGGCGCTCGCCGAGATCGATGTGCTCGCCGATCTCGCGCCCGACCATCAGCGTGACGAGCCCGTCGGACGTCGTCGCCGCCATGTCCCCCGCGTGCACGAGCCGGCCGTCGCGCAGCACCGCGACGCGCTCGGCGACGCGCGCAAGCTCTTCGAGCCGGTGCGAGATGTAGACGATCGCGACGCCGCGCGCCTTCAGCCGGTCGATCTGCTCGAACAGCAGCTCGACTTCGCGCGCGGTCAGCATCGCGGTCGGCTCGTCGAGAATCAGCACGCGGCAATCGCCGATCAGGTTGCGCGCGATCTCGACCATCTGCTGGTGGCCGATGCCGAGCGCGCCGACCGGCGTATCGGGGTCGACCGCGTCGAGCCCGACCTGCGCCATCGCGGCCCGCGCGTCGTCGCGCAGCCGCGCGCGATCGATGATTCCGAAGCGCCGCGGCAGGCGGTTCAGGAACAGGTTTTCGGCGACGCTCAGCGTCGGCAGCAGGTTCAGCTCCTGCATCACCATGCGCACGCCGAGCGCCTCGGCCTGCGTGCGGCTCGCCGGCGCGTACGCCTCACCGCCGAGTTGCATCGTGCCGGTGGTCGGGTCGACGAGCCCGCCGATGATTTTCGACAGCGTGCTCTTGCCGGCGCCGTTCTCGCCCGTGAGCGCGAGCGCCTGGCCCGCGTCGAGCGTCAGCGTGACGTCGGCGAGCACGGGTTCGGCATAGGTCTTGCCGATGCCGGATACGGACAGCACGGGATGGGCTGAACGGGAGGGTTGGAAGGTCGGTTCCATCGCGATCCTGGTTGCGGCCGCGCGCACGGGGCGCGCGGGTATGACGCTCACTAGTGCATGTGCATGCAGTGGCCGTGATCGCGCTCACACCGGATAACGGCCGCCGCGCCGGATTCTTGAGGGCGGCGGCCGGATCGGCGCGGCGTTACTTCGTCACGAGATCCACCGGCGTCTCGACCACGCCGGACATGTCGGCCTGCTTGCGATGCTCGGCGATCGCCTTGAGCGCCGTGTCGATACCGAACACGGCCTGCTTCGCCGCGTACTGGTCGGCGGTCGCGAGCACGCGGCCGTCCTTCAGCATCGGCTTGATCGCGTTGATGTTGTCGTAGCCGACCACGAGCACCTTGCCCTGCTTGCCGGCCGCGCGCACGGCCGACACGGCGCCGATCGCCATGTTGTCGTTGCCGCACAGCAGCGCCTTCAGGTTCGGGTATTCGTTGAGCATCGCGGCGGCCACCGCATTGCCCTTGTCGATCTCCCATTCGCCCGACTGCACCGACACGACCTTCATCCCGCCCGCCTTCATCGCGTCCTGGAAGCCGGCCGTGCGCTGCTGCGCGTTGGTCGTCGTCGACACGCCTTCGACGATGCCGACCTGGTCGCCCGCCTTCAGCCGCTTCGCGAGGTAATCGCCGATCTTGCGCGCGCCCTTGCGGTTGTCCGGACCGACGAACGGCACGTTCAGGTTCTTCGACTTCAGCACGTCGGGATCGAGCCGGTTGTCGATGTTCACGACGACGATGCCGGCGTCCACGGCCTTCTTCACGACCGGCACGAGCGCCTTCGAATCGGCCGGCGCGAGCACGATCGCATCGACCTTCGACACGATCATCTGCTCGACGATGCGGATCTGGTTCGCGGTGTCGGTCTCGTCCTTGATGCCGTTGGTGATCAGGTCGAACTGGTTCGCGTTGTGCTTCTGGTATTCCTTCGCGCCCGTTTCCATGGTCAGGAAGAACTCGTTGGCGAGCGACTTCATCACGAGCGCGACCTTCGGCTTGGCCGCGGATTGCGCGTGGACGGCCGGTGCGGCGGCCACCGCGACGGCGGCGAGCGCGGCGGTCAGGAAGCGACGGCGAAAGCGGACATTCATACACATCTCCTGGCGACTGGCCCGAAGGCCGGATTGTTATTCGACTGTTGTTTTAATGTGAGCAAACGTTTGCGCCACTCTACCCGGGCAATGGCCATCGATGCTGCTGTCGGTACCACGGAATGGAAGCGAGGCAGACGGCCGACTGCCTGGCGCGTGCTGTCGTTGACGCGCCACCGCCGGCGGGACGCCGGCGGAGTGAAGGCTATGCTGTACCGATTCGCTTCGGCGCGCAACCTGTCTGATCAATATTTAAGGGTTTATTCGGAGCGCGCGAGCGCGCTTCACGACGCGCAAATACGACACTCGCGACGCCGGCGGCGGATCGTCGAAGTGCTTCGTAGCCGGCTTGCCGGTGATGGCGCGGGTCGTTCCGGACAGCGTGATCGCGTCGACGATCGGCACGAAGCCCGGCCGCGTTCGCCGTCGCGATATGTCGTCGACTGTGACGGAACCGGTGATTTGAACGCGCAGCCTTGTGAACGAGGACGACTGCCGATTGTGCGTTTCGCGCCGAGGTTCGGCGTCGCAGGTTGTTCTTGTTTTTCTGTTGGCTGAAAACATCGGCGATCGTCACCTGACGCGACGCACCTTGCGTGTTATCGCATCGGCGGATGCTTCAGCCGTGATGGCGGCAATCCCCTGCCGCCGCCCGGTGCCGTATGCGGCAACGCACACGTGGTGCAAGTCGCGCCATCCGCGGCAACGGCCCGGACGGCGCGCGACACGCTCGGGTCAAATCAAACGGCTTCGCGCAACAGCCCCGCGATTTCCGCTTCGTTCAGGTGCGGCGCGAACATTTCGATCAGCCGGTACGCATACGCACGCAGGAACGCGCCCTTGCGCAGCCCGACCCGCGTCGTGCTCGCCTCGAACAGGTGTTGCGTATCGAGCGCGACGAGCCCCGTGTCGCGCTGCGGATCGTAAGCCATCGCCGCGACCACGCCGATCCCCATCCCGAGTTCGACGTAAGTCTTGATCACGTCCGCGTCGATCGCGGTCAGCACGACGTCGGGCACGGCGCCCGCCTGCGTGAACGCCTGGTCGATGTGCGAACGGCCCGTGAAGTCCTGGTCGTACGTGATGATCGGGTACTCGGCGATTTCCTCGAGCGTCAGGTTCGCGCGGCCGACGAGCGGATGGCCCTTCGGCACGACGACCGTGTGGTGCCACGAATAGCACGGGAACGTGACGATGTCAGGATAGCGGTCGAGCGCCTCGGTCGAGATGCCCAGATCGGCCTCGCCGTTCAGGATCATCTGCGCGATCTGCTGCGGGCTGCCCTGGCGCAGCGCGAGATGCACCTTCGGGAACACGTCGGTGAACTGCCGGATCACCTTCGGCAACGCGTAGCGCGCCTGCGTGTGCGTCGTCGCGACGACGAGATGGCCGCTATCCTGATCGGCGAACTGGCGCGCGACGCGGCGCAGGTTCTCGGCGTCGAGCAGCATCCGCTCGATCAGCTGGTGCACCGCCTTGCCGGGCTCCGTGAGCCCCGTCAGCCGCTTGCCGCGCCGAATGAAGATGTCGACGCCCAGCTCATCTTCCAGATCCTTGATCTGTTTCGACACGCCCGACTGCGACGTGTACAGCACGTTCGCGACTTCCGTCAGGTTCATGTTCTGGCGCACCGCTTCGCGCACGAACCGCAATTGCTGAAAATTCATGGGTATGCCTCTTAGGCTGTCGTTGTTTGATTGTTCAATCGGAGCGAAACCCGCCCTCTGCCCTGCTTTGTCTCGTCAACGCGCGGGAAATACCCGCACGGCGCGCGGTACGGCCGTCGCGCCGTCGCCGACCTGCAGCGACAGCGCCCGCCATGCGTCGCGATCGAGTTCCGCCTCGAGCGCGCCGCCCGCGCGCGCCTCGAGCTCCACCCGCACCGAACCGCCGAGCGGAATCACGCGCCGCACGTCCACCGCGATGCCGTCGCGATGCCCTTCGCCCACCGGCCACAGCTGCAGATCGTGCGGCCGGACGTACGCGTTCGCGGGGCCCGCGAAATCGGCGTCGACCTCGATCGGCGCAGCCGCGCCCTCGGCGACGAAGCCGCGCCCGGCGACCGTGCCCGGCAACCGGTTCGCCGCACCGAGGAACTCGTACACGAACGCGCTTTGCGGATGATCGTAGACGTCCTGCGGGCTGCCGACCTGCTCGACGTGGCCGCGATTCAGCACGACGATGCGATCGGCCACTTCGAGCGCCTCTTCCTGGTCGTGCGTGACGAAGATCGTCGAGATGTGCAGGTCGTCGTGCAGGCGACGCAGCCAGCCGCGCAATTCCTTGCGGACCTTCGCGTCGAGTGCGCCGAACGGTTCGTCTAGCAGCAGCACCTTCGGCTCGACCGCGAGCGCGCGGGCCAGCGCGATGCGCTGGCGCTGGCCGCCCGACAGCTCGGACGGATAGCGCTGCGCGAGCCAGTCGAGCTGCACGAGCTTGAGCAGTTCGTGCACCTTCTCGCGAATCGCGGCTTCCGACGGCCGCTCGCGGCGCGGCTTCACGCGCAGCCCGAACGCGACGTTCTCGAACACCGTCATGTGGCGGAACAGCGCGTAGTGCTGGAACACGAAGCCGACCTGGCGATCTCGCGCGCCGACCGACGCGACGTCGAGCCCCTGCAGCACGACCTGGCCGGCGTCCGCGTGCTCGAGGCCCGCGATCACGCGCAGCAGCGTGGTCTTGCCGCAGCCGGACGGCCCGAGCAGCGCGACCAGTTCGCCGGGCGGGAAGTCGAGCGAGACGTTGTCGAGCGCCGTGAAATCGCCGAAGCGCTTCTGAAGGTTACGGACGGTGATACCCA
This sequence comes from Burkholderia sp. E168m15, assembly GCF_016586105.1. NCBI lineage: Bacteria > Pseudomonadati > Pseudomonadota > Betaproteobacteria > Burkholderiales > Burkholderiaceae > Burkholderia > Burkholderia sp. E168m15. The sequence goes on along the minus strand of NZ_BCPO01000043.1, from coordinate 39,782 downwards.
TTCTGGTTGCCTCTTTACGATTTCGACGAAACGGCGCCGACAGGGCCGGCATGTGCGGGGACAGCGTCCGCGTCGGCCAGTTCGGCCGCCAGATGACGCTCGGCGATCAGCTTCAGCGCGAGCGTGACGAGCGCAAGCAGCGCCAGCACCGACGCCACCGCGAACGCCGCCGCGAAGTTGTATTCGTTGTACAGGATCTCCACGTGCAGCGGCATCGTGTCGGTCACGCCGCGAATGTGGCCGGACACGACCGATACCGCGCCGAACTCGCCCATCGCGCGCGCATTGCACAGGATCACGCCGTACAGCAGGCCCCATTTCACGTTCGGCAGCGTCACGCGGCGGAAGATCTGCCAGCCCGACGCGCCGAGCACGCGCGCGGCTTCTTCCTCGTCGGTGCCTTGCGCCTGCATCAGCGGGATCAGCTCGCGCGCGACGAACGGGAACGTGACGAAGATCGTCGCGAGCACGATGCCCGGCACCGCGAAGATGATCTGCACGTCGTGATCCTGCAGCCACGGCCCGAACCAGCCCTGCGCGCCGAACAGCAGCACGTACACGAGGCCCGAGATCACCGGCGACACCGAGAACGGCAGATCGATCAGCGTCGTCAGCAGCGCCTTGCCGCGGAATTCGAACTTCGCGATCGCCCACGATGCGCACACGCCGAACACGAGGTTCAGCGGCACGGCGATCACGGCGACGGTGAGCGTCAGCTTGATCGCCGACCACGCGTCGGGATCAGCCAGTGATTCGAGATAGAAGCCGATGCCCTTGCGCAGCGCCTCGACGAACACCGCGGCGAGCGGCACGACGAGGAAGAACGCGAGGAACGCCAGCGCGATGCCCGTGAGCAGCCAGCGCACGACGCGCGACTCGCTGACGGGGTCGAGCCGCTTCGCGGTACGCGCGGCCGGCGACGGGGTTTTCAGCACGACGGTGGCCTCCTGGGTCATTACTGGCCTCCTGCGGCGGCAGCAGCGGCGGTGACGGTGGCGGGCGCCGGACCGCTCGCGCCCTTGCTCGTACGACGCTGCAGATACCACTGCAGCGTGTTGATCAGCAGCAGCATCAGGAACGACACGACCAGCATCACGACCGCCAGCGCGGTCGCGCCCGCGTAGTCGTACTGCTCGAGCTTCGTGATGATCAACAGCGACGTGATCTCGGATTTCATCGGCACGTTGCCGGCGATGAAGATCACCGAGCCGTATTCGCCGAGCGCGCGCGCGAACGCGAGCGCGAAACCGGTGAGCAGCGCCGGCAGCACGGCCGGCAGCACGACGCGGCGGAACGTCAGCCAGCGCGACGCGCCGAGGCACGCGGCGGCCTCTTCCTGCTCGCGCTCGAAATCCTCGAGCACCGGCTGCACGGTGCGCACGACGAACGGCAGCCCGATGAAGGTCAGCGCGACCAGCACGCCGGCCGGCGTGAACGCGATCTTGATGCCGAGCGGCGCCAGATACTGGCCGACCCAGCCGTTGGTCGCGTAGACGGCCGCGAGCGAGATGCCGGCCACCGACGTCGGCAGCGCGAACGGCAGGTCGACGACCGCATCGACGAGACGCTTGAACGGGAACGTGTAGCGCACCAGCACCCATGCGACGAGGAAGCCGAACACGGCATTGATCAGCGCGCCGCCGAGCGCGGCCGAGAACGTCAGCCGGTACGACGCGAGCACGCGCGGCGACGTGACGGCGGTGACGAACTGGTCCCACGACAGCGTCGCGGTCTTCAGGAACGTGGCGGCGAGCGGAATCAGCACCACGAGGCTCAAATAGGCCACCGTGATGCCGAGTGTCACGCCGAAACCGGGCAGCGCGCTCGGCTTGCGAAAGGTGTACGTCGTCATCGGATGCTCTTGCTGGGTCGATGCTGCTCACGGGTCCGACGCAAACGCCGGCGCAGTGAATCGCGCCGGCGGCCCGTCGGGGGTGCGGCGCGCTGTCGTGGCGCGCCGCTTGTCGTTATGGCGTTACTGCGGCTTGTAGATCGAATCGAACACGCCGCCGTCCGCGAAATGCGTCTTCTGCGCATTCGTCCAGCCGCCGAACGTGTCGTCGACCGTGTACAGCTTCAGCTTCGGGAACTGCTTGGTCAGCTCCGCCGGCACGTTCTTCGAACGCGGCCGGTAGTAGTTGCGCGCCGCGATTTCCTGGCCCTGCGGGCTGTACAGGTAGTTCAGGTAGGCCTCGGCCAGCTTGCGCGTGCCCTTCTTGTCGACCACCTTGTCGACCACCGCGACGGGCGGCTCGGCCAGGATGCTCACCGACGGCACGACGATCTCGAACTTGTCGGTACCGAATTCCTTGACCGACAGGAACGCCTCGTTTTCCCAGGCGATCAGCACGTCGCCGATCCCGCGCTGCACGAAGCTCGTCGTCGCGCCCCGCGCGCCCGAATCGAGCACGCCTGCGTTCTTGTAGAGCTTCGTGACGAATTCCTTCGCCGTCTGCTCGTTGCCGCCCGGCTTGTGCTGCGCGTAGGCCCATGCGGCCAGGTAGTTCCAGCGTGCGCCGCCCGAGGTCTTCGGGTTCGGCGTGACGATCGAGATGCCCGGCTTGGTCAGGTCGTCCCAGTCCTTGATCCCCTTCGGGTTGCCCTTGCGCACCAGGAACACGATCGTCGACGTGTACGGCGATGCGTTGTCGGGCAGACGCTTCTGCCAATCCTTGTTCACGAGCCCCTTGTTCGCGAGCGCGTCGATGTCGTACGCCAGCGCCAGCGTGACGACGTCGGCCTGCAGGCCGTCGAGCACCGAGCGCGCCTGCGCGCCCGAGCCGCCGTGCGACTGCTTGAAGTTGACGGTTTCGCCCGTCTTCGCCTTCCACTCCTTGCCGAACGCCTGGTTGAAATCCTGATACAGCTCGCGCGTCGGGTCGTACGACACATTCAGGAAGGTCGTATCGGCCTGGGCATGCGTCGCGACGCCCAGCGCCGCCGCCGCGCCCAGCGCGAGTGTTGCGATCAGGCGGCCCACTCCGCCCACCAGCCCCGTATTGCGCTTCGCCATCCTTGGTTCTCCAGTGTTGTCGGTATTGCGATGTCGGGCCAGTCTATCGAACGGGTTACATGATTAAAAATAATCGTTCCTTATTTTTTAATACTCAAAAGTGCTAACGCAGACGGGATGGACGGTTGCGGCGGACGAACCGGCGTCCGGGCGTCGCGAAATCACGCCGGAACCGCCGCGATCGCGTCGAACCTCAAGTAACACTTGAAATTCGCCAAGTACTGTATAAAAATACAGCTCACTGTCTATCCATACAGTTGAGCCATGACCAAACTCACCGCCCGTCAGCAGCAAGTGTTCGACTTGATCCGTCGCGCGATCGAGCGCTCCGGATTCCCGCCCACCCGTGCCGAGATTGCGGCCGAACTGGGCTTCAGCTCGCCGAATGCGGCCGAGGAGCACCTGCGCGCGCTGGCTCGCAAGGGCGTGATCGAGCTGGCCGCCGGCGCATCGCGCGGCATCCGGCTGCTCGGCATCGACGACGCCCCGCACCAGTTCACGCTGCCGCATGCCGGCCTGATGCAACTGTCGCTGCCGCTCGTCGGCCGCGTCGCGGCCGGTAGCCCGATCCTTGCGCAGGAGCACATCTCGCAGCACTACGCGTGCGATCCCGCGCTGTTCACCAGCAAGCCCGACTACCTGTTGAAGGTGCGCGGCCTGTCGATGCGCGACGCCGGCATTCTCGACGGCGACCTCCTCGCCGTGCAGAAGCGCACGGAAGCGAAGGACGGCCAGATCATCGTCGCGCGTCTCGGCGACGACGTCACGGTCAAGCGGCTGATGCGCCGGCCCGGCGGCCTCGAGCTGATCGCGGAGAACCCGGATTACGAAAACATCTTCGTCAAGGCCGGCAGCGCGGATTTCGCGCTGGAAGGCATCGCCGTCGGGCTGATCCGCTCGGGCGAACTCTGACATTCCGTCTCTCCAGGAGAACATCATGGAACGCCTTGCCCGCCTGCTGCCTTTCCGTCAATTCGGTCGCCTGCGTCATCTGCGCGGCCGCACGCCCTGCGCACCGCTGTCCGCGGCGGCGCCAGTGCAAGAAGAAGTCGCAGTCGAACGGCAGGCGTCCCTGCTGCCGTCAGCGCTCCCCGCGTTCGCGCGGGTCTCGCTGAACGCCGGTCTCAATCACGCGGAACCCGCGCGCCGCGCGCCGGTGCGCGTCTATCACGGCCGGTCGCGCTTGATCATGGTGGGCACGATCGATGCCGTGTGCCGGATGATCGATCGCTGCATCGCAGAGGAACGATCGGCCACGCCGGGCGGTCTCTGATTGCGGAACCGTCCCGCACCGGAGGCAACGTGACTGGATCGTCGCGCCGCGCATGGCGACTCAAGTCCCTGCTGATCGTCGCGCTGGTCGTCGCCCTGATTGGGGCGCTCGGCTATGCATACGCGTCGCCGTATGTCGCGCTCGGTCGCCTGAAATCGGCGATCGATGCACGCGATGCGCAGGCGATCAGCGAGTACGTCGACTTTCCGTCGCTGCGCATCAGCCTGAAGCAGCAGGTCACGGAAGAGTTGATGCGCCGGATCGACGCAGTGAAGAAGGACAATCCGTTCGCGGTGATCGGCGCGCTGATCGGGTCCGCGCTGATTGGCCCGCTGGTCGATGCGTACGCGACCCCGGAAGGCGTCGCTGCGCTGATGAGCGGATTGCCGCCACGCGGCAATCCGGGCGAGCGTCCGCCTGAGTGGTCGAATCGGCCGCCAGCAGGTAATGCCCCCGGCAACACGCCTGCCGCGCCGCCGGCCGCCAATCCTGCTCCGGCCAGTACTGCCGTACCGGGCAGCAACGCGGCCGCTCCGGCGGCCTCGTCGCCGGCACCCGTGCCCGCCGCACCGGCCAGCCCGAGCGAAGCAACCCAGGCGCCGCACCAGCAGCAAACCAGCGCGGGCTATCGAAATATCGACGAATTCGTCGTGACGTACCAGCGCAGTGCCGACGGCACGCGCTATGCGGCGATTTTCCACCGCTTCGGGCTGTTTTCGTGGAAATTGTCGGGGATCGACCTGCATGCGTAGCAGGCCGCATTCGATGCCCGCACTGCTGATGCAGCGCGGCACCTGACCGGCCGCATCGCCGGTCAGGCAGTCGTCGAGCCTTTAGGTCATTTGCCGTTCGCCGTAGCCGCTTCACGCTCGCGCGCGATTTCGGCCTTCTGCTCTTCCGCCGACGAACACGCCACCAGGATGCTGCAGTTCACGCGATCGAGCAGTTGCGTATTGCCCGACCCCATCCACCATCTCGACAATCCGCTGCGGCACCGGTGGCCGACGACGACGAGGTCGACCTTCAGTTCAGACGCGAGATTCGCGATTTCGTCGATCGGATAACCGAATGCGAAATGGCCTTCGGCCTGCACGCCGCGCTCGCGCAGCCAGTTCACGCCTTCCTGCAGGATTTCGCGCGCGGTTTCCTCGAAGCGTCCGCATGCGACATCGGTCAGCAAACCTGCACTTTGCGCAATGCTCGAACGCATGTCGACGACCGACAGCAAATGCGTTTCGGCCTTCAGGTCCATTGCGAGATTGGCCCCGTAACGCAGCGCCTTGCGCCCTTCGAGCGTGCCGTCGTAACACAGCAAAATCTTGTTGTAGCTAGCCATGAAGCCTCCCTATCGCGACAACGAGCCTACGCATTCATCATGGTGCGCCGCAATTCAAGACGCAAGGGATGGAAAACGCTGATTCGCCCCGCGCGGCGCGTGCGCGATGATGCGGCGCACGATCGGTGCGCAATTGCATCACACCGGGCAGACATGCCCTGAAGCGATGCGGCCAATGCACTAGAATGGCCCGCTCGACCTCCAGCGGGCCACCGCGCGCCGGCGTCGTGCGCCTCGGTCATGCCCGTGAGACACCCCTGCGCCCGATCCGTTCGCAAACCGGCCACGCACCGGGCAGCAGAATGCGCCCGCTTAAAACGACAACACGCCCATGTCCGTCGCACCGATCGATTTCCGCAACGTCGAAAAGCGCTATGGCGACAAGCTCGTCGTCAACGGTCTGTCCTTCAGCGTGAAGGCCGGCGAATGCTATGGCCTGCTCGGGCCGAACGGCGCCGGCAAGACCACGACGCTGAAGATGCTGCTCGGCCTCGCGCATCCCGATGCAGGCGCCATTTCGCTGTGCGGCGAACCGGTTCCATCGCGGGCGCGACACGCACGCCAGCGGGTCGGCGTCGTCCCGCAGTTCGACAATCTCGACCCCGACTTCACCGTGCGCGAGAACCTGCTCGTGTTCAGCCGCTATTTCGGGATGTCGGCGCAGGCGGCACGCGCGCTCGTGCCGCCGCTACTCGAATTCGCGAAGCTGGAAAACAAGGCCGATGCGAAGGTCGGCGAGTTGTCGGGCGGCATGAAACGCCGCCTCACGCTCGCCCGCGCGCTCGTCAACGATCCCGATGTGCTGGTGCTCGACGAGCCTACGACCGGCCTCGATCCGCAGGCGCGGCATCTGATGTGGGAACGGCTGCGTTCGCTGCTCGCCCGCGGCAAGACAATCCTGATCACCACGCATTTCATGGAGGAAGCCGAGCGCCTGTGCGATCGGCTGTGCGTGATCGAGGAAGGCCGCAAGATTGCCGAAGGCGCGCCGCACGCCCTGATCGAATCGGAGATCGGCTGCGACGTGATCGAGATCTACGGGCCGGATCCGGCCGCGCTGCGCGACGAATTGTCGGCATTCGCGAAGCACACCGAGATCAGCGGCGAGACACTGTTCTGCTATGTGATCGATCCCGAACCGCTCACCGCACGACTCAAGGGCCGCCCGGGGTTGCGCTATCTGCATCGCCCGGCCAATCTGGAGGATGTGTTCCTGCGGCTCACGGGCCGCGAGATGCAGGACTGATCGACCATGGACGTTCGCAACTATTCCGCCACCACGCCGTCGGCCCCGCTGCGCGAGTCGCGCTTCGCGATCGCGATGCCGGCGAACGCAAGCAACTGGATCGCCATCTGGCGGCGCAACTATCTCGTGTGGCGCAAGCTCGCGCTCGCATCGATGTTCGGCAATCTCGCCGATCCGATGATCTATCTGTTCGGGCTGGGCTTCGGGCTCGGGCTGATGCTCGGCCATGTCGACGGCGTGTCGTATATCGCGTTCCTCGCGGCCGGCACGGTCGGCTCGAGCGTGATGATGTCCGCGAGCTTCGAGTCGATGTATTCGGGATTCTCGCGGATGCACGTGCAGCGCACGTGGGAAGCGATCATGCATACGCCGCTCGCGCTCGGCGACATCGTGCTCGGCGAGATCGTGTGGGCGGCCAGCAAGGCGCTGCTGTCGGGCGGCGCGATCATGCTCGTCGCGGGCGGCCTCGGCTATGCGCAGTTTCCGTCGATGCTCGCCGCGCTGCCGGTGATCGCGCTGGCCGGCCTCGCGTTCGCCAGCATCGCGATGATCGTCACGGCGCTCGCACCGTCCTACGACTTCTTCATGTTTTATCAGACGCTCGTGCTGACGCCGATGCTGCTGCTGTCGGGCGTGTTCTTCCCGATCACGCAGTTGCCGCCGCTTGCGCAGCACGCTGCGCAGGCGCTGCCGCTCGCGAATGCGGTCGAACTGATCCGGCCCGCGATGCTCGGCCGGCCGGCGACCGACATCGCGCTGCACGTCGCGGTGCTCGCCGGCTACGCGGTCGGCGGATTCCTGCTGTCCGCGTGGCTGTTCCGGCGGCGGATGATGCGCTGACGGCCGGCGCGCCGGACACCGGGCGCCGGCTTCATGCGACGACGTTACTCGTCGTCGTCGCTCCACGGAATTTCAACGTCGGTCAGGAACGCGACGGTCGCGAGCGGGCCACCTTCCTGGCGGCCGAGCTTGCCGTCCGCGCGATGCCATTCCACGCGGAACTGCGTACCCGGATCGTCGGCCACCAGATAGACCGTGCGCAGTTCTTCCTTGTCGGCTTCGTCCACCGGGCCGTCGAACGACACCAGCATCTTCTGCGGCCACAGGCCGTTGACCGGATCGTAAATGCGATCGCCTTGCGGAATGTCGATGCTGGCCTCGACACCGATCGTTGCGGAGGCCTCGATGATCATCGTGCCGAGTGCTTGCAGCACGGCAGTCGCCCGCGCGGAATTGGCCTGGCGGATCGCGAGATCGCCGCGCGTCAGCGCCTTTTCGAGTCGAGGATGAATCTTCGGTTGGGTCATGCGTTTTCCTGTTTGCTTCTTGTAAAGGGCGCCGCACACGTGAAGCGGCGGCGCCGGATGAATACGAATGCGACGATTGCGCCGGGCCGGCGTGTCGCCCGCGTTGTCAGAACCCGAACGCGATCGCGAGCAAGCCGCTCACGATCCCGAATACGACGACGAGCGTCGCGACGATCGCCAGCATGTAAGGCTTGAACGAACGCGCGAGCATCGCCAGCGACGGCACGCTGATCGGCGGCAGCGTCATCAGCAGCGCGGCGGCCGGACCGACGCCCATGCCGAGCGACAGCATCGCCTGGATGATCGGCACCTCGCCGGCCGTCGGGATCACGAACAGCATGCCCGCGACCGCGAACGCGACGATCCAGCCGAGGTGATTGCCGATGTCCGGGCCGATATGCGGGAACAGCCACGCGCGCGCGGCGCCGAGCAGCAGCACGAGCACGATGTATTCGGGCACGAGCCGCACGGCCATGCGCGCGAGCAGCTTCATCCAGCGGACGAACGGATTGCCGGCCGCGGCCTGCTCGGCCGCCAGCGCGGCGAGCTGCGCATCGTCGATGCTGCGGTCTTCGGGACGCGCGATGCGGTTCAGCAGGTAGCCGATCCCGAACACCATCGCGATGCCGAGCACGAGGCGCAGCGCGCTCCAGTGCCAGCCGAGTACGAAGCCCATGAACACCAGCGCCGCCGGGTTCAGCACCGTGTTGCCGAGCCAGAACGCGACCGCACCGCCCGGCGACGCGTGGCGCGCCCGCAGGCCCGCGACGACCGGCGCCGCGCAGCACGTGCACATCATCCCGGGCAGCGACAGCAGCCCGCCCGCGGCGACGCTGCCGAACCCCGTGCGGCCGAGCACGCGCGCCACCCAGTGCGCGGGCAGCAGCGCCTGCACGGCCGAGCCGAGCAGCAGGCCGAGCACCATCGCCTGCCAGATCGCCTTGCCGTATGCCCACGCGTAATCGAGGGCCGCCTTCAGCGACGGCTCGGGTGCGGCCGCCGACGTGCCCATCAGGATCGACTGGCCGATCGAATGGTGCTCGGCGGCAACGAATGCCTTGTTGTAGTACGGGAACCATTTCACATAGAACAGTCCCGCGACCGCGATCAGCAGGAAGGTCATCCAGCCGAGGGCCGGACTGGGTTGGGTGCGTGTGGTCGTCATCGTATGGTGGTCGATTGGTCTTTGTCGGTTTCGAATGCCGTGCCGGCGGCGAGCGCGGCCGAAGCGGGCAACCCGGCTTGCGCGAGTTCGGCCAGCAGCAGGCGCGCCTGCTCGCGCACGTCAGCCGCGTTGGGCCGGAACGTGAAGGTCAGCGCCCGGTTCGGCTTGTTGTACGTCGCGCGGTAAGTGCGCGCGTAGGCGGGATCGTAATGCCTGTCGATCAGTTCGGCGAACAAATCGGCCCGCGCGCCGGCATCGATCAGCCCCTTCCAGCGCGTCACCTCTTCGCGGCTGTGCAGGCCGATCAGCCGATGAAGCTGTGCCTTGAACGCATCCGGCTCGTCGAACAAGTGCGCGTAATCATCGAGCAGGAACGCGATCCGCTCGTCGTGAGCCGCTTCGACCTGCACCCACGGGCCCGCATGAAACGCTTCGATCAGCGCGATCGGCAGCTGCACGAGCCCGATCCTGCGGCTTTCCGACTCCACGAATACCGGCCATTGAGGGTCGAAACGCCCGAGCGTCTCGACGAGCCCAGAATCGAACCCCTTCTGCGCCGGTTGCGGCTTGCCCGGCAGCGCGCCGAGCAGCGAGCCGCGATGGCACGCGAGCGCTTCCAGATCGAGCGTCTGCGCACCCACGTCGCGCAGCGCGTTCAGCAGGCGCGTCTTGCCGCAGCCAGTATGGCCGACGAGCGCGATGTAGCGAAAGCGTGTCGGCAGCGAGTCGAGCGTCGCGCATACCGACTGGCGGTACGCCTTGTAGCCGCCGTCGAGCTGGCGCGCCTTCCAGCCGATCAGGTTGAACCAGGTCGTCATCGAGCCCGAGCGCTTGCCGCCGCGCCAGCAGTAGATCAGCGGCCGCCAGTTGCGCGGCCGGTCGGCGAACGTCGTGTCGAGATGGCGCGCGATGTTGCGCGCGACGATCGCCGCGCCGACGCGCGTCGCCTCGTACGGCGACACCTGGCGGTACATCGTGCCGACGAGCACGCGTTCTTCGTTGCTGAGCACGGGCGCGTTCAGCGCGCCGGGGATATGATCCTCGGCGAACTCGAGCGGCGTGCGCACGTCGATGATCTCGTCGAACTCGCCGGCGCGATCGAGGGTGACAATCAGGTTCTTCAATTTGGCGTCGAACAGGGGCGATGCGGCTCGAGGAGCCGCATGGGCACGGAAGGCGGATTGACGATTATCTCACGGGCCGGCGTCCCGGGCCTCGCGCGGCGGTCGGCGACGACGACGCAACCTGCATCGCGTCGATCAGGTGGTCGCGAAATGCGCGTACCGACGCGGGCAGATCGCGCCCCGCCATCGTCTGCACCTGGATGCTGCGTTCGCGCAGTTGCGGGTTCGTCATGGGCACGACGACGAAGCCGTCCGCATCGGCACGGTCGCGCACCGACAGCAGCCCCGTGAACATCACCGCGCCCGTGCGCCGTGCGTAGCCGTACATCGCCGCGGTGTTGTTGCTCGTCAGTTCGGGCTCGAGCAGCAGCCCGTCGAGCGCACACGCGATGTCGATCAGCTGGCGCACCGTCGTGCCGGCCTCGGGCAGCACGTGCGCGTACCGCGCGACATCGGCAAGCGACACCGCGTCGCGCGCCGCGAGCGGGTGATCGTGCCGGACCAGCGCAAAGACCGGCGCGCGCTCCGTGTGGTCGACACGCACGCCCTTCTCCGGCGCGAGGCTGAAGGTCAACGCGATGTCCGCATCGCCGTCGCGCACGCGCCGGGTCGCGTCCGCTGGCGACACGACCCACACGATGAAATCGACGCCCGGGTGGCGCGCCTTGAAGCTCGCGAGCACGCCGGGCAGGAAATCGATCGCGAACCCTTCCGAGCACGCGATCTTCAGCAGGCTGCCGTGCAGCGCGTCGAGCCCGCCGATGTCCTTCATCACGTGCTCGGCCTCCAGCAGGCTGCGCTGCGCGAACGCCAGCAACCGCTCGCCGGCCTCCGACAACGCCATCCCGCGCGGCCGCCGCTCGAACAGCGGCGCGCCGAGCTCGCTCTCCAGCTTCGCGATCTGGCGGCTGATCGCCGACACGGCCACGTGCAGCCGCGCGGACGCGTCGCTGATCGAGCCGGTACGCGCCACCTCGACGAAATACCGCAGTGCCAGGCCATGCAGAAAAGCCGCCATCGTCGTGTCTCCGCGCCGCATCCGGCCGCGCTGCTTTGCCTTTTCGGCAAAGAAAGGTTCGAAATTCGATCATTGTGACAAAAAAACCGGCTTCCTAGAATCGATCGCACTTCACGTTGCCTGCGCGGCCCGCGCACGGCGAACCCGACCGAGGAGACCCGATTTGAGCCGTACCGCCGCCATCCAGCACGCGCTGAACCAGTTCGAGTCCGGTGCGTTCTTCACGACCCTGAGCCGCCGCGTCGGCCTGCGCACCGAAAGCCAGGACCGCGGCAACGAAGCCGCGCTGCGCGCCTACCTGACCGACGAGATCGCGCCGGAGGCCGCCCGCCTCGGTTTCACGTCGCGGATCGTCGACAACCCCGTCGACGGCGGCGGGCCGTTCCTGCTCGCGTCGCGCCACGAAGACGACGCGCTGCCGACCGTGCTGATCTACGGCCACGGCGACGTCGTGCGCGGCTACGACGCGCAGTGGCGCGCGCCGCTGTCGCCGTGGACGCTGACGGCCGACGGCGACCGCTGGTACGGCCGCGGCAGCGCCGACAACAAGGGCCAGCACACGATCAACCTGGCCGCGCTGGCGAGCGTGCTCCACGCACGCGGCGGCCGGCTCGGCTTCAACGCGAAGCTGCTGATCGAGATGGGCGAGGAAACCGGCTCGCCGGGCCTCGACGCGCTGTGCCGCCAGGAGCGCGACGCGCTCGCGGCCGACGTGCTGATCGCGTCCGACGGCCCGCGCATCGCCGCCGCGCGCCCGACGGTATTCCTCGGCTCGCGCGGTGCGGTCAACTTCAAGCTGAGCCTGCGCGCCCGCGACGGCGCGCATCATTCCGGCAACTGGGGCGGACTGCTGCGCAACCCGGCGATCGTGCTCGCGCATGCGCTCGCGAGCCTCGTCGACGCGCGCGGCGCGATTCGCGTCGCGGGGCTGCGCCCGCCGCCGATCCCGGCCGCGGTGCGCGACGCGCTCGCCGATCTGTCGGTCGGCGGCGGTCCCGGCGACCCGGCGCTCGACGCCGACTGGGGCGAGCCCGGCCTGTCCGCGGCCGAGCGCGTGTTCGGCTGGAATACGCTCGAAATCCTCGCGTTCAAGGCCGGCAATCCGGAGCATCCCGTGAACGCGATCCCGCCCGCCGCGTATGCGCACTGCCAGTTGCGCTTCGTCGTCGGCACCGACTGGGAAGCGCTGCAGGCGCACCTGCGCGCGCACCTCGATGCGCACGGCTTCGCCGACGTCGAGATCGACGTCGAACGCGGCGCACCGGCGACGCGCGTGCCGCCGGACGATCCGTGGGTCCGCTGGGCCGTCGCGTCGCTCGCGCGCACCACCGGCAAGAAGCCCGCGATCCTGCCAAATCTCGGCGGCACGCTGCCGAACGACGTGTTCGCCGACACGCTCGGGCTGCCGACGCTGTGGGTGCCGCACTCGTACCCGGCGTGCTCGCAGCACGCGCCCGACGAGCATCTGCTCGCGAGCGTCGTCAGCGAGGGGCTGCAGATGATGGCCGGCCTCTTCTGGGATCTCGGCGACGACGCGCCGCCCGTTCGCCGCGCGGCATCCGCCGCGGCCGGCGCCGCCCTGTAACGCGCTTCGCCCCTTTTCACGGGACCTGCACACACGATGAATACGACCACCCTGACCTCGCAGGACGCCGCGCGCCCCAGCGCCGCGAAGATCCGGCGCATCATCTTCGCGGCGTCGATCGGCAACGCACTCGAATGGTTCGACCTGATCGTCTACGGCTTCTTCGCGGTGACGATCGCCAAGCTGTTCTTCCCGGCCACGAGCGAAGCGACGTCGCTGATGCTGACGCTCGGCACGTTCGGGCTGTCGTACCTGATCCGGCCGATCGGCGGCTTCGTGCTCGGCGCGTATGCCGACCGCGCGGGCCGCAAGGCGTCGCTGCTGCTGTCGATCGCGATGATGATGGCCGGCACGCTGCTGATCGCGCTGATGCCGACCTACGCATCGATCGGCATGCTCGCGCCGCTCGGGATCATGCTGTCGCGGCTGATGCAGGGCTTTTCCGCCGGCGGCGAATTCGCGAGTTCGACCGCGTTTCTCGTCGAGCACGCGCCGCAGCGGCGCGGCTTCATGTCGAGCTGGCAGTTCGCGAGCCAGGGCCTCGCGACGTTGCTCGCGTCGGGCTTCGGCGCGCTGCTGACGGCCACGCTGACCACCGCGCAACTCGAAAGCTGGGGCTGGCGCGTGCCGTTCCTGTTCGGCCTCGCGATCGGCCCGGTCGGGCTGTACATCCGCCGCTACGTCGACGAAGGCGTCGAGTTCAAGACGCAGGCGCGCTCCGAAGCGCCGGTGCGCGAACTGTTCGCGGATCAGAAGCTGCGGCTGCTGCTGTCGGTCGGCGCGCTCGTGATCTCGACCGCGATCAACTACATGATCCTGTACATGCCGACCTACGCGATCAAGCAGCTCGGGCTACCCGCATCGACCGGTTTCGCGGCGACGCTCGCGACCGGCTTCGTGCTGACGCTCGTCACGCCGGTCGTCGGCCATCTGTCCGACAGCACCGGGCGAATCCGCATGATGGCGGTCGCGGCCGTGCTGATGCTCCTGACCGTGTGGCCGACGTTCGCGTGGCTCACGCGCCACGCGTCGTTCGCGACGATGCTCGCCGCACTGGTCTGGATCGGCGCGCTGAAGGCGATGTACTGCGGCGCGCTGCCGGCGCTGATGGCCGAACTGTTCCCGTCGCAGACGCGCGCCACCGGGCTCGCCGTCAGCTACAACACCGGCGTCACGCTGTTCGGCGGCTTCGCGCCGTTCGTCATCACCTGGCTGATCAGCACGACCGGCAACCGGCTGTCGCCGGCGCTCTATCTGATGGGATGTGCGCTGCTAAGCCTCGCCGCGCTGTTCGTCGCGCGCACGCGGCTGAAAATGCGCTGACGCGAGAAACGGCGGCGCAGCAAGGCTGCCGCTGAAACCGCCGGACTCGGTGCGACTCGGCCCGTCGCGGCATCGCTGCCGCGCGGGCCGCGCGCCGTTTACGGCGCCGGGTTCGGCTGCCGTTCGTGCAATGCGTCGATCTCTGCGAGGATCTCGTCGGACAGCGTCACGTCGACGCTGCCGATGTTCTCCTTCAACTGCTCGAGCGACGTCGCGCCGACCAGGTTGCTGCGCACGAACGGGCGGCTGTTGACGAACGCGAGCGCCAGTTGCGCGGGCGACAGCCCGTGACGCTGCGCGAGCGCGACGTAACGCGACGTCGCCTCGACGGCTTGCGGCTTGCTGTAGCGCTGGAAGCGCTCGAACAGCGTGATCCGCGCGCCGGCCGGACGCGCGCCGTTCTCGTACTTGCCCGACAGCCAGCCGAATGCGAGCGGCGAATACGCGAGCAGGCCGACGCCGTCGCGATGCGTGAACTCCGACAGCCCGTTCTCGAACGTGCGGTTCAGCAGGCTGTACGGATTCTGGATGCTCGCGATGCGCGGCAGCCCGAGCCGCTCGGCCGCGCGCAGGAACTGCGCGACACCCCACGGCGTTTCGTTCGACACGCCGATCGCGCGCACCTTGCCGGCCTTCACGAATTCCGCGAGCACGCCGAGCGTTTCCTCGATCGGCACCGTGTACGCGTCGTCGACCCACGGATACGCGGGACGGCCGAAGGTGGTCGTGCTGCGATCGGGCCAATGCAACTGGTAGAGATCGACGTAGTCGGTCTGCAGGCGCTTGAGGCTGCCGTCGAGCGCTTCGGTCAGGTTCTTGCGGTCGAACTGGTTGCCCTCGCCGCGAATATGACGCGGATTGTGCGGCTGCCGCGCCGGCCCGGCGATCTTCGTTGCGAGCACGATGCGGTCGCGCTGCGCGCGATGCTGCGCGATCCAGGTGCCGATGTACTGCTCGGTGCGGCCCTGCGTGTCGGGCTTCGGCGGCACCGGATACATCTCCGCGGCATCGATCAGCGTCACGCCGTGTCCGAGCGCGTAGTCGATCTGCTCGTGCGCGTCGCGCTCCGAGTTCTGCTCGCCCCACGTCATCGTGCCGAGACCGATCAGGCTGACCTCGATGCCCGAATCGCCGAGTGTGCGGTATTCCATGCTGTTCCTGTCGCGTCGGTGGAAAGCAGGAACGCTATCACATTGAAGCCACTGCTTCAGATGGGCCCCGCGCACGCTTACAAGCGGCCTTCGGCGCTGCTCCGCACGCTCACGCGCCCGCCCGGACGGGGGTGTCGCCCCCTCCCGTCACTGCGGCCGCTGGATGAAGCAGGTCGCCGACGCGTGCGCGACGATCTTGTCGTCCGGCGTCTTCAGCGTGCCCTCCGCGACACCCAGCGAACGCGACAGGTGAATCACGCGCCCTTCCGCGATCAGCTCGACGTCGCGCGGCACGGGCCGCAGCATCTTCACGTGCAGATCGACGGTGCCGTAACCGACGCCCGCGTCGAGCATCGAATGCACCGCGCACCCGGTGACCGAATCGAGCACCGTCGCGGCGAACCCGCCGTGCACACCGCCCAGCGGGTTCAGGTGCCGGCCGTCCGCCCGCGCCGAAAACTTCACGTAACCGAGCTCGACGTCGAGCGGACGCATCGGGATCGTCTCGGAAATCGATGCCAAGGGCGCGTCGCCCGACACGGCGGCACGCAGCAGGTCGAGGCCAGACAGGGAAAACGGGTTCATCGGGTTGTCTCCGGGTTGAAAGCGCGTCGCCGCGCGAGTAAGTTCTAAATTGGAACTCATTATTGTCAACGATGCCGGCCGTTGTCAACGCGGCCGCGCCCGTTGCGACCGAAGGCGGGTTCTATAATCGAACCCGCTATTTCGCTGAACCGCCGCACGACCGCCGCAAGAGACGAGAGACTCGACGATGAAATGGGATGACATCGGCACGCTGAACTGTTCGGTCGCGCGCACGCTCGCCGTGCTCGGCGACCGCTGGACCATGCTGATCCTGCGCAACGCGTTCCTCGGCTGCCGCCGCTTCGATGCGTTCCAGACCCAGCTTGGCGTGACGCGCCACGTGCTGGCTGAACGGCTGGCGCGACTCGTCGACGAAGGCGTGCTCGTCAAGCGCGCGTACCAGGAGCGCCCGCCGCGCTTCGAATACCGGCTGACCGAAAAGGGGCTCGACCTCTACCCGGCCCTGCTCGCGCTCATGGCGTGGGGCGACCGCTGGAAGGACGACGGCCAGGGGCCGCCGGTGCAATTGCGCCACCGAACCTGCGGGCAACTGATTCACGCGGTGACCGTGTGCTCGGCCTGTGGCGAACCACTCGACGCGCGCGACGTGCAGCCCGAGCCCGGGCCCGGGTGGATCGTGTCCGACGGGGCTGAGGCGTCTGCAGCCAGGGATTGACGGACGCGCTACACGCGGCTCGCGAATGACTGTCTGACGCACTCGCTGCACATACGCTTCGGCCATGGGCCGCATTGAGTCCAGGTCCTTCCAACCGGGGCGCGCGCGTTGCTCGCCACGCAAGCGCCTTGCAACGACGAACGCAATCGCATGCCATCGCGGCCCGATCCGCTATCCGTCGATCGCCCCGCTCGCACACGCGGGCTGCATGACGCAACTTTGCGTCACCCTCTCCACCCGTGCCGATCACCGCGTGGACCAGCGCTTCGCATCCGCACGTGACCGGGCCGCCACGCGTGCGTTACACTCACGGCCCGCTGTCTCGAAATTATTCGCTGTCCAAGATGTTGTCGCGCAATCGCCTCGCCGCCGCCTGTCTCGCCGCTTCCCTGCTCGCCACCCCGTTCGCCGCCTTCGGCAAGACGCAAAGCGAATCGCTGCTCCAGCAAGCGATCGACCTCGTGTCGCGATGGCTGCCGGCTCCCACTCACGAAGCACCCGCGACCCAGGTCGTCGAATCGGCCTTCTCGCCGGACGGCGGCGCCGAGGCGCTCGTGCTGAAAGCGATCGGCGCGGCGCGCAGCTCGATCCGGGTTGCCGCCTACTCGTTCACGTCGCCGCCCGTCACGCGTGCATTGCTTGCCGCCAAGCGCCGCGGCGTCAATGTCGCGGTGGTCGTCGACGACAAGGGCAACCGCGCGAAGAACAGCAAGCAGGCACTGAACCTGCTCGTCAACGCGGGCATTCCGACGCGCACGATCGACGCCTATGCGATCCATCACGACAAGTACCTCGTGATCGACGCCGAGCACGTCGAAACGGGTTCGTTCAACTACAGCGCGTCGGCAGCCAGCCGCAATTCGGAGAACGTCGTGGTGGTCTGGAACAATCCGCAACTCGCGTCGCGCTACCTCACGCACTGGCAAAGCCGCTTCGATCAAGGCACGCCGTACCGCTCCAGTTACTGACGCGCGACACGCGCTCTCGCCCGACGCCCGATCGCTCGCATGCACGCGACGTGTTGCAGATGATCGGCGAGCGCGGCCCGATGTTCAATTCGGCCGAATGGCCAGCATGCCGCGTTGCGAAGCGCCCGTCGCGCGCAACGCCGCCGCATTCAATGGATGTCAGGCCCCCCGCCCGGTCGCGATGCCGACATGCGGGCTCGACACACAGCGGTTCGCGTGCTCGTCCGCACTGCTTGCCGCATTCGGCGACAGCCAGGGGGCACCCATCGGCAGCGCACTGCGCACGCAATCGGTACTGAATGTCAGCGTGTCGTGCACCAACGGGTAAAGGAGATACAGCGCAAACGCGAGATAACCCGCGTAAAGAATTCGAACCATGGTGCGATGGGATGCGATGAACGATTGGACTCGTCCTGTTTTACGGCATGGCGACGCGCACCTTGAGGTATCGGCTGCCCGATTCCGCATCAGGACGCAACACGGGGCGATGACACCGGCTTCTCACCGTATCTTCGCCGGCCCTCACGGAGCCGATCCCCGCAGCCGCGAGACGTGCGGCATGGCGATGCATCGAAGAATGCGCGATACTGTCCGACGTACGACCCATGACGGCTCGACGGCCGGGACAAGAGACAAGACCTATGCAAATCGCACCGAAACCGGCCGACGAGGCGGCCCGGCTCGATACGCTTCATTCGCTCTCGATCCTCGATACACCGCCCGAAGAGCGCTTCGATCGCCTGACGCGTCTCGCGCGACGATTGTTCGACGTACCGATCGCCCTCGTCAGCCTCGTCGACGCGAATCGCCAGTGGTTCAAGAGTCATGCGGGCCTCGACGCCACGCAGACGCCGCGCGACGTATCGTTCTGCGCGCACGCACTGCTCTCGGGCGATACGATGGTGATCCAGGATGCACTGAACGACGATCGCTTCCACGACAACCCGCTCGTCACCGGCACGCCCGGCATCCGTTTCTACGCCGGCCGGCCGCTCACCGCACCGAACGGCGCCCCCGTCGGCACGCTGTGCCTGATCGACACGCGCCCCCGCTCGCTCGAACCCGACGAACTCGCACTGCTCGGCGATCTTGCCCACATGACCGAGCGCGAGATCGCCGCGCTGCATTTCGCGACCACCGACGAACTCACGCAGCTGACGAACCGGCGCGGCTTCGAGATTCTGGCCCGCCATGTGCTGAGCCTGTGCGATCGCGTCGGCCGTCACGTCGTGCTGCTGTTCTTCGACCTGAACGATTTCAAGGCGATCAACGACCGCTTCGGTCACGCCGAAGGCGATCGCGCGCTCAAGGCGTTCGCCGAGACGTTGACGGGTGCGCTGCGCGACAGCGACGTCATCGCACGGCTCGGCGGCGACGAGTTCGTCGTGCTGTTGAGCGCCGCCGATCCGGCCGATGTCGCCGAACCCGTCGAACGTGTGACGCAGGCGCTCGCGCAGCGCAACGCAGCCGACGCACGCGGCTATGCGATCCGCTTCAGCGTCGGCCACGTTGCCTATGATCGCGCACGTCATCGCACCGTCGCCGAGCTGCTTGCGTCGGCCGATCGCCTGATGTACGAACACAAGCAGCGCGGCAGGACGGCCGGCGCATGACCGCAGGCGAGCGAAGCGGGCGCGGCGGGATCAACCGGGCGCGCCGCGCTCGGCCACGAGCGTACAAGGCGCCGGTTCAACTGCCGCAGGGCGGCGCGCTGGCCATTGCGTCCGCGATCTGCTCGGGCGTCAGGTCGCGCTGATGCGTCGCCAGCGACCAGCGATGCCCGAACGGATCCTCGACCTGCCCGTAACGGTCGCCCCAGAACATGTCGGCGGCCGGAATCGTGACCGTCGCGCCGGCTTCGACCGCCTTCGCGATCGCCGCATCGGTGTCCGGCACGTACAGATGCAGGCAGACGGGCGTGCCTTTCAGCGCCTTCGGGCCCAGCGCACCATGCTCGGGCATTTCATCCACCAGCATCAGCGTCGAATCGCCAATCGCAAGGCACGCATGCGCGAGCCGGCCGTCGGGCATCGCGAGGCGAAACTGTTCGGTCGCATTGAATGCGCGCTTGTAGAAATCGATGGCCGCGGTTGCACCCGCACAGATCAGATGCGGGGTCAGCGTGCGCATCCCTTCCGGGATCGGCTTGACGGACGTGGGCATGGTGTCGCTCCTTCAGTCGGTTGTCATATCAAAAATCGGGACGGACGCGCGATGCGCACGCCTCCGATGCTACGACGGACGACGCCGACGGAAATCGACACGGTGCCCAGGATTTTTTTGTTCGCCTGACTGATGAGGGCGCAGGACGCCGCATCGGGCGTCATCGGCCCGTTCGGTCGGCCGGTTCGTCCGGCAGGCCGAATTGACGGCGGCAGGCTTCCAGCAACGCGGCCACCGCATCGAGCGGAAGATCGGCAAACCGGGCGATCGGCAGCATCACGCCGCCCGGCACCTTCGTGCGCGACGAATGGGCGGAGAACTGATAGCCGATGTAACGATTTCCGGCAACGCTGACGATCCGGAATCCAGTGACGTCACGCCACGGCGTGACGGGTTTTTCGCGCGCGGAGCCGATCAGCCGGAAGCCCGTCTCGTCGACCTGCAGCGCGAGCTTGCGCCGCGACGAGACGAACAACGCGGCACTGGCCAGCGCCAGCAACACGGCCAGCGCCGCTACCGGCCAGAGCGTCGGGGCAGCCACATAACCACACAAGGTCGCCGCGGCGAGCCCTGCACACACGGCCGCCCTGCTTTTCAGGCTCCGGCTGTCGACTGCCAGCGTGACCGGCAACGAACCGGTGACCGTTCCGTCGACGAGATCGACGTGCCAGCCCGAATCCGTCGTTTCGCGTTCGTCGTTCATTGCCCGCTGGCTCGTGTCGACGGCCGCCGGCCCATCGGCGCGGGCGGCACGCCGGGATTCCGATCCCTGCGCGAATCACGCGCCATTGCGCCGACGTCGGTCAATTGCATACCTTGACGGTACCGTTGGTCGTGCATTGCCCGATGGCCCAGTGGCTCTGCCCTGCCAGACGAGGCGCGACGCCCATGCCGCGAATCGGCGCGGCCGGCGGCGACGAGGCGGGAACGGTCGCCGACGCGGTCTCGGGCGACGGTTGCACGGGCGCAGGCGCGGACGCGGTCTGGCAGGCGGCAAGCGCCAGACAGAGCGCAAATGCCAGCGGGGCGATGGCGAATCTGGAGAGAATCATGAGTACGCTCGCGCGATTCGTTTTGAGTAACGGCCCGCAGTCAGATCTGCGGCAGATCGCGCAACGTGCGCGACTCACTCGTTGCATCGATGTCGAGTTCGATGCCTTCGGACGCATCGCGATACAGCACGCGTTTCAGCCTGGGGCCGATTGCGGTGGTGTCCGATGCCGAGAAGATCGCGCGGACATCGTTACCGGACGCGAGCGCGCGCGCCACGTCCGCCACCGGGGCCTCGCGGGGCGTCGCCGCCCACGAGCGATCGGCCGGGTTCACGGCCGCCCAGCGCACGTGCGTCACGCGCGCGCTGAGCGGATCGATTCGGACACCATTCACCGCAAACGTCGACATCGGCATCTCCCTTGAATTTTTGCGGCCGGCCGCATGCATGCGGCGCGCGGCGCGCTGCGACCAACCCGGATCTCGCCCGCGCGGCGCGCACGGCCTGCGATCGCGTGCGCTGCTTCGGCCAACGCGATTTTCGATGATACATTGGGACGCTTTGCAACCGTCAACAGACGATCGTGTACGGGAGAAACACATGAGCGACGCCTGGGGAACCTTCCCTGCCAGAATGGGCGACCATCAGGCTTTCATCAGCTTCAACCACGGCTTCGCGGAAATCGCCGAAGGCGATCCGCGCACGTCGCTGCTCAGCGTGCGGGTCCCCTTTGTGCATCCATCGCCTGAAGGGCTGCCGACCGGCGACGAATTCGCCGATCTCGCGAAGATCGAGGATCTGCTCGACGCCGCGATCATCGCGAAAGGCGGCGTGCAGGTCGGCCGCATCACCGTCGACGGCAACCGGGATTTTCTTTTCTACGTGCCGTTCGACGAAGAAGCAGCCGCGGAAATCGTCGACTCGCTGGCCGACCAGACGACCTATGCGCTGCAGTATGCCCATCAGGACGATCCGGACAAGACGACATACTGGCAGACGCTCTACCCGACCGACGACGACTGGCAGATCATGCGCGACATGCGCACGCTGGATGGGCTGCGGCAGCAAGGCGACGCGCCCGACGTGAGCCGGCGCGTGATGCACTGGGCATACTTCCCCGACCCGAGCGACGCGCACCAGTTCGCGGACTGGGCCGAAGCGAAAGGCTATCCGGTCGAATCGGTCGCGCCGACCGAAGACGGCAAGTCGGCGGTGCGGTTTTCGCACGAAAGCACGCTGGCGCTTGCCGACATCACGCGCCATACGGTCGCGCTCAGTCGCGAGGTACGCGCGCTCGGCGGGAACTACGACGGATGGGAAACCAGCGTTGAACAGGCAGGTTAAGCGGAGTGCGTGCCGGTTGCGCGTGATGTGACGACACGCATGCGACGCAAAAAACATCCCGGCAGCGTTGTTACGCGCCGCCGGGATCAAGGCATCGCCGGCAACAACCGGCGATGGGCCTGAGGGTTCGCTCAGGCACGAGGAAAGCAATTCGTACGGATCGGGCGAACGGATGTCGGGGTGCGAACGAGTGCCGTCGCGCAGCCCGCCGAACGCCTGTCCGGTTCCGCCGACGCAACCTTCCGGCGTCGAGGGGCAAAAAGCCCCCGCTCCTGCGCGAGCGAGCGGGGAAATGGTTGACCGGGCCGGGGAAGAACGGTCAACCGGTCAAATTGTGATCGCGGGTCGCGCGACGGTCTGTGCGGCAACTCACCCTTTAGTGACAACGTGACGGCAACCGGCATGCTCGCGTCCCGGCGCATATCGTCATGATTCAAGCGCGACGCGTTGCTTGCCGGCCTCGTTGACGGGAAACCGGTCGAGCGTTTCTTCGTATCGGCCGTCTTCGAACCGCATCGCAGTACAACCTGTCAGGCCGGCGGCAGTCGCCATTGCGACGGCCATCGACAGCGTTCTTTTTTCATTTCTGGCGTTTTATTTTGTATTAATTCAAGTGGAATTTTCAGGCCCGGGCGCAGTTTCCGGTAAGTCGCGAGTATTGTCAAAGCAGGATTATTCTATTTTTTCATACCAGGCGATTTCCACTCCGTTTTTCGTGCAGAATTTCGCGCACACAATGATCTGCGTCACGAAAACGCGCATTCTTTGCTACGACGAGCCACCGCAAAACCAGTCGGCAACCCAAGCGATCCAGTCGAGATTGCTGACGATTTCAATGGCGGCATCGCCGACGATTCCGGCTGTCGACGAATCTGTCGCCACCGTCCCGGTTACCATCGCGCTGGCCGTCGCAATTCCGGTCGATGCGACGGGCCTCGGATCGGCAAGCTGCTCCAGCCACGCGACGATATTGGCGCGTGCGTCTTCTTCATCGGCGAAATCATTGCGCGCCAGAAACCGATCGAACACGATCCACGCGAGCGTCTTGCTTCGCGTCTCGGATTCGAGCTGCCTGTCGACAACGACGGTACGGCCGGACTCCGTGATTTCGAGCGTCGCGGTGAAACGGCAATCGAGATATTCGATCTCGAGTTTCGACGACATGGCTTCTCCGCTCAATCCGCTCTCTCGATTTTTATGATGCCCGCGCCAGACGTGCTTCGCGACACTGTGTGAATCTTGCGTGAATTTCACTCGGGACGCCATTCTCGCTGGCGTTATCGCGATATTCTCGCGAATTGTCGATATGAACGGTCGACGTATGACCGCTCTCATCTTTTTTCCACTCTTTCGATGGTGCCGTCAGCCGCTCCGTTTTCCTGTTTCCGGTATCGACGTGCTCCGCAGCCGTCATCGCGCTGCTAAACTCGAATCACAAAGACCGCTTGCGCCACCAGAGGAAATCATGACGCTCGCTCACGCACGACAAAGCGGCGTAGATGTCTGGATCGTCCAGCTTCCCGGGCACGCGCCCTATGCCTACACGCACCTCAAGCGGGTATTCTCGTCCGACGACTCTCGACATCGGGTCGTGACGATCGACCTGAAGAAACTGCTGGCCTGCGCCGACCGCGACACCACCGACTATGTGCTGCCGTCGGTTCAGTACTGGGCGCCTGGAAAGGCCGCGGGCATTCGCGAATTCCTCGATCCGAACCGGGAGCGGATTCCGGACATGCCGTTCATCACGTTTCGCGAGACGAGAACGCGGACATTGCTCGGCATTCCCGGCCTGTCGAAAATCGGCGTCGCATCGTTCCGTAACGGCCAGCATCGCGCGCGCTATCTCGCGCATGCCGGTGCCACGATCTTGCCCGTCGAAATCCACGAGACCGAAGCCGATTTGCTTGTGCGGTATTGCGGCGAGTGAAGTCAAAGTCCGGGCGGCTTTCATCTGGTGCTTCCATCGCGGCCACCCGCAGCCGCCCTCGCTTTCCGCCGCTCGTGTCGATGTCGGCAAGCGCTCAAGCCTGGATCGCGTAAATCCGGTCGGTGACTTCCGTCCGGCCGATGCGGCTGGTTTCGACACCGGCCAATTGCCAGCCGTTGTGTTCGTAGAACCCGATCGCACGCACGTTGCCCTCGAGCACCTGCAGATGGACCTTGTCCACGCCGATCGACCGGGCCCATGCGCGAACGGCTTCGATCATGCGCTTGCCGGTGCCGCCGCCGTGATGCGAAGGATGGACGTGCAGGCAGTCGAGCAACACACCAAGCGCCGGGTCGACGGGGCGTTCGGCGCTGACGAAGCCGACCGGCTCGCCATTCGACTCGGCAATCAGCACGAGGCCCCACTCGTTCTCGTTTCTATCGAAGTATTTGCGCCACCGGACCGCATGTTCCGTCGGCACCTCGTCGGACAGATAGCTGGCCGGAAGGATGTGGCTATAGGCGGTTTGCCAGCTCAGCGTGTGCAGGCGAGCGATGTGGTTCGCATCGTGTGGCGTGGCCGCGCGCAGTGTGGTCCGGGTGACCGGCATCGGTAGCAACTCCTTCTGCAGATTTTCTCGGTCGACATGTGTCGTCGCAAAATATACCGTGCTTTGCGAGATGCATTTCGCAGGGGCCCGTCGTCGGGAGATCGCCACGCGGGCAAAAAAAATCCCGACACCTTCTCCGGTCGTCGGGATCGAACGGCCCTGCAAAACCATGAGGGCACGAGGAAGGTCACACATTACACGCATGTAAGACTGTTGCTCTTTGTCGATTTGCGCCAAACCTCTGTTCGATTCCGCCAATCAATCTGTTATGAACGGGCGTAAACGAAAAAAGCCTGCCCGCGTTTTGCGCGAACAGGCAAGAAAACGGATCAGCATTCGAGGCACGAGGGCTGTCCAGGCAAGATAACGGCACGATGGCCGGGAACCTTAGGCGGGTAAGGAAGCGTTGCGGGTAAACTGGTACGAACGTTGTCGGCGCAACGACAAGGAAACGCGAAACGAAGCAGGCCCAGGCCTTCTCCGGCATCACATTGCAGATGCCGGACAAGCGGTGGTATCGGCCGATACCACGCACGAACACGCGCCCGACTTCGACACCCGCCCTCGTTGCTTCGTCTGATTTCCGATATTCGGTATCGAAGTCATATCGCCGCGGCGACTCGATTCCGTCTTTACTAACCAGAACGTTCGGCGGCCACATGCTACCCGGCGCCGGCTGCACGGACTCGACGATGATTTCGTAACCGTCGAATTCCTCGCCATTGCATTTGATTCTCTTGTGCAAAGGGTGTCCCCTTACATGCACTTGATGTTGCTGTCGCGCAGCGCGCTTTACGCAATTGCTCTTTTGAAGCGCAAGGCCAAAATGGCATCGCGATTGTTTCGTTGAATACGGGGATGCCACTTCGTTAAAAACGCCGTGACCAAGACACACGACGGCTGTGTCCGAACGCCAGAAAGCAAAAAGCCCGGTTCATCGAACCGGGCTTTTTGCTTGAATTTGTTGGGGTGGCTGATGGGACTCGAACCCACGACGACAGGAATCACAATCTTTATACAATTTTGTTATATTTCATAGACTTAGACGGGTACATTGGAACATGCGATGTCGCGAGAGCCTTGTCTGGCGTCGCGAAAATTCCTCATCTTCCAGAGAAATTCACCTCATTCGGCTGCCGCTGGCTCAGCCGCCATGTCCTCCGCCGGGTACAGCTGCAGCATCGCGCGCGCCGCCTCGACGTTCGACGTCGTCAACCATTCCTCCCAATCGTCGGGCCGAAGGATGACGACCGACCGCTTCTCTTCGCCGGGCCGGTGCATGTGCTTCATGATCGGGTGCTCGTCGCCGTTGACCGTGATCATCGCCATGGTGTGCTGCTCGGTGCCGTCCGGCCGCGGCAGCGTGCGCCAAATCCCGGCGACGCATAGCGGCCGCCAGCCGGCCAGGCCGATCCGGTATCGGATGTGCTTCCCCGTCTCCCAGTTCGGCTCGTAGATCCATTTCGCGGGAATCAGGCAGCGGCGGCCGGCACGCCACGTCGGCCCGTACAGCGGCGACTTGCCGAGGTTGTCGTCGCGCACGTTCATCGTGCTGCGCATGATCGGCAGCTTGCGGCCCTGCTCCTTCGCCTTCTCGACGTTGGCTTTCTGCAGCGCGCGCGGCCAGAAGCCGAAGTTGGCGATCAGCGGCCTGAACTGCCCATCGACGTAGCCGACGATCGGCGCGTCGTAGTCCTGGTAGATCTCAGGTTTCCACGGCGTCCAGCGGTACAGGTCCCGAAAACTGTCGATCTTGAGCTCGCTCAGGCCTGGGTCCTCGCCCGGCGCGACGTAGTTCGTGCACATCGCCGTCCCCAATTTTCGATCTTGACGGCCCTATCTTACATCGGGATACACTGTGTTTTTATACAGTGGTGCAGCCGTGATCAAGCCGCAGTGGGCCTACATCTGGGAGTACGGATTCCGGGGCGAGAAGAACCGCCTAAGGACCCCGGTCGAACTCACCAAACGCGAATTTGAGCACTGGATCGACGAGGACCCGCGGTCGGTGTTCCTCGGTACATCCGCACCGATAGAAGCAACCAGGATCGATCGCAACCGGGTTCCTCTAACGGATCCACGGTTCAAACTGCGGCCGGAGGTGCCTGAATTTGACGCGCCGACGGACGCCGAGCTGCGCGCGCTATGGCGGGAGTACACCGACCTTCAGGTGCGGTGGCTGATCCTCGAAATCCGTGCGCTACGGAAGTCGCTCGAGCGCATCGAGGCCTGGTACCTCTACACCGACAAGAACGTCGCGAACAAAGGCGACCTTGCCGGCGCGCAGGGCCAGTTGTATCGGCTGATGCATCTGCTGCGCGACGAGATGCGGCGGGCCGGGATGCGGTAGTGCGGGGCTTAAAGGGGCTCGGACGATCGCGCGATGGGTCTGACCTAGCGACGCACCTGTGGCATTCTGGACGTTCGTCGCACTGGAGGCCGACATGCGCACAATTGCGGAAGAATTCAGCAATTCCGACGATGACTGGTTTGGCTTCGCCTCGGCGCAGGACCGGGGGGACGGCCGTTCGCTGCGGGCGTACCTGCTGCGTTACGCGGACCGCATCCCGGAACACCATGTCGTCGTAAACGTCGAGCTGGTGCTACGAACGCAGTACCCGCCTCGCGGCGTTCGTCCCCCGTACCTGATCGTCACCCACTTCGATCCGGGGCACTCGACTGACGTGCGGCTTACATGGAAGCGCAACGTCGAGGAACTCCGGTTCGATTCCAAGACCACGTACGTCGAATGCGGATACGAAATTTTCGACTCGTTCAGCGACGTCACGATGGACCTGACCGCGCGCGGATTCTACCTCGAGCCGATCAACTAGCCCCTACCGCTCCCGGCACCGCCTGCGGTCACGTTGGCCGCTCGACCAAGCTCACCCGCCAGTCCCCGCCGAATTCGAACGCCGGAGCCTCAACCATATCGACGCCCCAGAAGTCCGTGAACGGCTTGATGTCCGGCATGCAATACCAGTGCGCACGTCCGTCGGCATCCATGGCCCACCATCGAGCGGTCTTCGGGGCCACTTTCCAGTTGATCGCGGGGTTATCCATTAGAACCTCCGTCACCAAGGCAACGAAAGTCTAGTAGATCAACGTGTCGGCGTCGGCGCGTCGTAGTCGCGCTCGCACTGCTGGCTGTAGATTCTGGACAGCGCCGCGATTACGCTCGCAATCGCGAGGTCCGTGATGCCCGGGAACGGAAGTGCCGCGCTCGAAAAGCGGGCCGAGTTTGTCGACGCGTGCGCGGATGGGCACGAGGCTAAGATCGTGCCGATGTCAACAGACCCGCCGCCGTAGGGTAACATTCGGGCGAAAACAAACTGCGGGGCAATATGGCACCAAATAATCAGAACGCATTTACCGCGATGCGGCTGCTCGCGGCATATGCCGTCATCCTCACACACAGCTACGTTGTGCTTGGGCTTCCGCATGATTGGCTGGAACGGCATGGCTTTCCGCAATTCAGCGAGTTCGGTGTGAACGCTTTCTTCGCGATTAGCGGATATCTGGTCTGCAAGTCGCTGCAGCGCAATCCGCACCCACTGGTATATCTGCGCAACCGCGCGCTGCGAATCTTCCCGGGACTAGCGGTATTGCTGCTATTGACGATCTTCGTCGCCGGTCCGCTCATGACGCATACGTGGTTTCCGGACTGGCTCACATACCTGACGAACCTGTCGCTGTTCCGACTCGTCCCTACCCTGCCGCACTTCTTCACAACGAACCCGGTCGACGTCATAAACGGCTCGCTGTGGACTCTATCGCTCGAGGTGACATGTTACCTGCTGCTACTCGGCGTATCGTGGGCGGGGGCGCTGAACTGGCGAGGAGTGCTGCTGATGCTGGTAGGATTTTACGCAGCGCTGATGGGCGATATGCTATGGGCTGAGGGAACGATGCTCGGTGTGAAGACCTTCCAACTCGCGCGGCTCGGCGTGTTCTTTTGGGGTGGAGCGTTCCTTGCAACCGTGGCGCTGCCCCGCAGTTGGATCTTATGGGTAGCTTCCGTCTTGCTCGCGTTGCTGCCGTACTATCTGTTCGCTTCCATTCCCGACTGGAAGCTCCGGGCGTACGCGCTCACTCTGCTACTGCCATTCATCGTCATATTCGCGGCGGAACGTCTGCCGAAACTGGCGTTCTTGAACCGGTTCGATGTCTCGTACGGCGTCTACATCTACGGCTTCCTCGTTCAACAGATGCTGGTGTGGCACTTCGGTACAGGTATGGATCCAATCGTCCTGTCGCTACTCTCCATCGCGATCGTGACCCCGATCGCCATGGCCTCGTGGTTCTTGATCGAAAAGCCGGCGCTTACCCTGAAGAATGGCTTCGCTGGCGCGCGGGCAAAAGCAGCGCGGACTGCCTAGCGAATGAGGGCGCCAGCACGCTAGCTGAAACGCTACCCCACGCGGCCGCCCCTGAGGGAGCGGGCAACACGATGACCTGCCCGCTCCTCGAACCCGTCGTGTCGGGATTTGCACAAGAACCTTTGCAACGTGCGCGACCGCCGTCAGCGCGAGCATCGCGCCGCTCAATATCTTCTTTTATTTGGATTCCTCCGTCTGGTTGGTGGCGCCGGTCAGCGCGTCGTAGTCACGCTCGCACTGCCGGCCGGCGATGCCGCGTTGGTCAGCGATCGCTGCCAGCTCTCCCGACGTTTCGTCAGACCGGCCGAGCACGTCGGCAAGCAGATCGAGGGCGTCGCCGGTTGCCGGGCCTCCGGCGGCAGAGGCGGGATGGCGGGCGGCCGCGACGAGCTGGTCGACGCGCTGCTGCAGGCTGCCAGCGGCAGCACGAGCAGCAAAAGCATCCGCAAGCGCGGCAGTTCGTTGTTGGTTCGCATCTTTCGCAATCTCCGATTGGGCCGCGGTGCGGCGTTGTTCCTCCGCGCGCGCGGCATCCACCGCCTTCGCTTGAGCCGTCGCGGCGTCAGCCTTCATGCCCGCGATCTCGCGCGCGCTGATCAGGTGCTCACCGTAGACGCCGGCGGCAAAGCCAAGCAGCACAGCGAGCACATACGGCCAAACCAGCCTCAGAAGTGTCATTTCCGTTCCTTCGCGTGCAACTGCTTCAGCTCGTCCGGCGAGTAGACGAAGTCCGGAAGCAGGAACGCCTGCACGCTCCAGACCGGGTCGCTTTCCTCGTGCCGGCCGTGATCTTTGCCCCGGTGATGGAGCGCGCACAGCAGCAGTTGGTTGTAGGTCGAATCGACGAACGCCTCCGGCCGGGCCGGGTCGAACGCCTCCCAGTCGAAGCCTTGCGTCAGCCTGATCACGTCCCAGACGGGGTGCTGGCGCGGGATCGGCACGGTGCGCTGCAGCTTGTGGCTGAACATCGTGTCGACCTGGTTGAGCGCGACGCCGCGGATCCACTTCCAGTCGATCGCGTGCGAGAACGCCCACTCAAAGAACCGGTGATGCGACTCGACGGCCTGGTCGTCACCGCATACCGCGCAGACGTAGCCGCCGGCTGCCTTCATCTCGCGCTTGCTCGCGCGGAACGTCGGCGACTCGGTACGCGGCTCGTGATCCGGGTAGAAGACATCCTCGGCGAATGTGCGCCGCGTCTCGTGGGTCTTCGTGGTCGTCATAGGCCGCGCTCGCAGAGGGCACGCTCTTCCGCGCGCCGTTTCACCAGACCGGGCAGCACGCGGCCGCCGGCCGTCACCCATTGCGGCCGACCGTTGTCCGCCTCGTTCATCGCGCGGCACGCGCCCTTCCATTCGCCGGCGTTGAACCGCTTCGCCGTCGTGCTGCTGCAGTACGCGCCTGCGCCGACGTTGTACACGCCGCCGGCTTTCTTCCCGTCGACGAGCACGTTCCAGCGCTTCTTCGACTTCGCGTCGTCAGCCACCTTCAGCGGCCAGAGCGCCTGGTACTCGTCGGATGCGACGATGTCGCGCGCCGTCTCGCTGTTCAACAGCGCGAGGTCGTCCGAGTAGCTGATGTGCAGGAACCGCGCGCGCGGGTTCAGCGCGAGGCCGCGCGCGATCAGGTTGATCGCGACCAGCTCGGTCTTCGACGAGCCCGGCGGCACGTTGATGACGACGTTCTTCAGCGTGCCGTCGATCACGCGCTGCACCGTGTCGGCGATCAGCACGTGGTGCCAGTTGACCCGGAACTTGATCGCCTGCCGGTGCTTGAAGAAGTACCTGCTGAAGAACAGGTGATCCCGCTCGCACTTCGCCTTCAGGACGGCCCGCTCGATGGCGGGGTCAATACTCGTCTTCGAGTTTGGCGACGGCGGCTGCGACCTGGCTTTCATCGACGACGACCGTCCTGTTCTCGATCGGGCCGCCGTTCTCCCCAGTGTGTTCGAGGCGGCGCCGGTTCGTGTAGGCGTCGCCGGATTCCTTCGCAGCCTGTTCGAGCAGCTGCGCCATCAGCGGCAGGTTGTTGCGTCGCTCCGCTTCCGCGACGGCTCGGTCGAGCGCGCGCAGGCGCACCGCACGGTGCGACACGCCGATGCGCGATGTGTCGCTAAGGAACTCCGCGCGCGTACGCTCGAATATCTCGCGGTACTTCTTGCTGAGCGTTGCGCCGGCCCGCTTCGTCGGGTCGTAGCGCTCGCATTGCTGCGACGACACCTCGACGCCGAACTCATCGCGCACGGCCTTCGCGGTGCGCGAGATCGTGTCGAAGCACGCCAGCGACTGCACGATGAACACCTTGATCGGGTCGGGAAGTGCTGCCATAGCGGGAAAACGGTCGGGTTATGCGGCCCGCAGGATGCAGGTGCCGCAAGCGCGCGCGATGTCGGCGTGGCCGACCTCCGGCGAGCGCTGGGCTGCGGCGACGAGCTTCGCGGTGTCGCCGGCGCCGCCAGCCACGCCATAGCGCCGGACGATGCCGACGAATTCCTCGACGTCGTGCCCTCGGATGCCGAGCTTCGGCATGCCGTCCTTCGTGAAAGCCGGCGCGCCGAACTCGTCGGTGCGCTGGCCGATGTGATACAGCTCGTGCTCGACGAGCGCGCACCACTGCAGGTCGTTGCACTCGCGCGCGTAGTGCGCGTCGAGCGTGATCAGGAACGCCGGCACGCGGCCGAACCATTCGAGGTACTGCTGTTCCTGCCGGGCGCGCTGCCAGCCGCCGGCGCGGATCGTCACCTCTTCGCACTGGCCGACGACGCGCCGCATCTGGCGCACGTTCTCGACGGCCGCCCAGAGGTAGGCGACATCAGCGCCGATGAGGTGCTCGTGGTCAGGGTTGTGCAGCGGCGCGCCATCGCGCAATAGCGTCTCGTTCACCCATTCGGAGACGCCATCGGCCGGCGTGATGTGCCGGATCCAGTTCGAGTCGTCGAAGAGGATGTCGGGCGGCACCGGACGAGATACTGGTAACACATTCGCTATCGCGGCAGATCTGCTCATCTTGTGACATCTGCAGTTTGATTCGAATAATGAAACGCTCAAGTCAATTCCGCCAATTTTATTCAAATAGCGAAATTATTAAGATAATTAAACGGCGTTGACTTAAATCACTCGATTAACGCAATATCCTCATGGCCGCGTGCTTAGAACGCGGTCGCGGAAAATCGTCTAATAAGCGCAAACAGGAGAGCATTAATGACTACCGCACGAGCAACCGAACAGGCCGTCGAACTCGTCAAAACAGCACTCGCATCCGGTTTGGTCGCACCAGCCACCGGTGACCGGTGGTTCACTGACCCTGCCAAAAATGGAGAGCAACTCGGACAATTTATCGGCGCAACCGTGGCCAAGATCGCCAAGGAAATAGACGCGCTGTAGGAATCGGGACTATTAAAAGTCGGTTTAGATCCAGCCGACCCAGTAAAAAGCCCGCTGACTTTCGCTCAGCGGGCTCAACGAATCTGGTGCCAGCAGGGCGGCGGAAACCCGTCTGCACCTTTCGGCGCGCTGGCTGATCACCTCGCCGCGTCTTTCCCGCCGGCGCAGCTAAGGCCGGGTCGAGTATAGCGCGGCACACCACGACGAAAAAGCCCGCTGGCTTGTCGGCTCAGCGGGCTTTGGTCGCAACTCTGCAATGTGACGAAAATTTATACCCTGTCCGCCACATTTGCAAGGGGAATTTTCGCCGTACCCCTTACGCCTCAACGGCCTCCGCGATCGTCACGTTGTTTCGCTCGAAGAGCGGCGTCAGCCGCTTCACGGCCTGGTGCTCCAGCTCGACGAGCCGCCTCCGGATGATCTGCGCGTTCCGCTCGAGCGTTCGAACCGTGACGTGCGTCTCCTCGGCGATTTCACGATACGACAGCCCGTCTTGGCGCAGCCGCACCTGCGAATGGCCTGCGATCAGCGCCATGATCGCCTTGCCGTTCGTCACGGTGAGCGACGGCCGCAGATACGTGCGCATCTCGACCAGCGCCCGCTTCCACTCGGCCGACGGCGGGATTCCCGGGTCTGCTGCGCGCGTGGCGCTCGCCGGCCGCGCGGGCATGCCGCAGGCGTATCGCAGCCACACGGCATTGCGTTCCGGCTTCAGCAGGTGATCGCGCACCGCGCCGACGACCATCGCGCACTGGGCCCGGATTTCGTCACCGCTCAGCCCGTCGAAGTTGATCGTGCCCGACGAGGTGCCGTACAGGTATTCGAGGAATTCAGCCTGCCGGTCACTGAGACGGCCGACCGATTCGAGGATCTGGATCAGCGCCAGGCGGAACTGCTGCTTCTGCCGCGGCGGCAGCGACGTCACGAGAAAGCTGACGTGCAGCGCCTGCTGCGTGTTCTCGAAGATGGCGATCACCGGCCACCCCGCGTCATCATCGCCAGCGCTTGGCGCGTGTTCAGCTCGGCCATGTAGCCCGATAGGTTGCTCGTGAAGTCCGGCCGGATGCGCGTGTCGACGTGCGAGCCCGGCGAGCGGCTCGTGCCCGCGAGCGAGTACATCCGGCCGCGGCTCGCCGAATGGCAGTCGAGCCGCGCGAGCGCGACGTCGAGCGACAGCAGCTGGCGCACCGACGAAACGGGGTGCTTCAAGCGGCGTGCGAGGTCGTGCGCCGAATACCGGACGCCGGGCTTCATGGCCGCGATCATCGCGTTGATGGTGAGTTTGCTTTTAGCTTTCAAGGCCCCGCTCCTTATGCTGACTTCAGATTCAATTCGATCGCCTCGATGCGCACGCCCGGCGTGCGCGCGTAGCGCTTCGACACCCAGAGGTCGACGACCTGGCCATCGTCGACGTACACCACTCCGTTCATGCCGTCCTTCAACGCCTTGACAACGTTGTCGGCGTCCGGCTTCTTCGTCGCGCCGATGGCGCCGGCGGCCGCTTCGCCCTGACGCTTCATCGACCAGCTCGCCGGGATCGGCAGGCCGATGTGCACGATCAGGCGGATCGGGCCGGCGTAAGGCGACGCGCTGCGCATCGCCGCGCGGGCGGCCATCTTCACGAGGTTCTCGTACCGCTCCGTCTCCTCGGGCGTGTAGACCCTGACGTGGGCGCCGCGGCGCGCGAACTTCGGGCGGCCCTTCGCGATCGGTGTGCCGGGAACGACGAACTCGACGCGCTGCGCGATTGGCGAGGCAGTGATGAGGGATTGCTGGGTCACTTCACGCCCCTCCCGTATTGCTCAGCAGGCTCCCAATACGCTGCCTTCCAACGCTCGTATGCCTCTTGCGGCGTGCTGCCCAAGCCCGTTGCACCGTTCGAGCGACAAACCCACTCGAAACCGATGTGCGAGCGAAAGATCGCGCGGAAAATGCGGGGCTTCGTCATGCCGTCACCTCGTCTTCCACGTCGTCCGTCACGGGCACGCCGCTGATCGGGCGCAGGTTCACGTCGCAGCATTGCCCCTCCCGCGATGGCGAATCAGGCCGAGAGCGGTCGCCGTCGAGAAAGCGCGGAAGCGAAACGACCATGCGCACGTTCCAAACGAAACGGCCGTTCCTCGTGCCCCACGGGCTCAACACTTCGCAGACATGCCCGGCATTCACCCCTTGGATCAGGACTGCCATGTCGCCGACTTTGCAGTTCATCGCCCTTCCCCCATCAAAGCGCCGGCCGCGACCGGGCCAGCAGTGTTGCGAAACGCGCGGTTGTGGTCGTCCCACCACGGGCCGTCGCCCGCGGCGTCGAACACGCGCAGCTTGAAATCGAACGGAGGTTCGTCGCGGCCCTGCTCGACGCCGAGCGTGCCGCCGTGCTCGACGATGCCGGTCCACGAGCGCCACCAGTCGCCGACGGTGCGTGCACCTGTCGCGGGCTTCGCGGCGCGCGCGGCGAGCAGGTCGCCGAGGATCAGGTCGAGCAGCCCGGCGTTGAGCGGCTGCTCGGAGCGCTCGCGCTCCCGGCGCTTGCGCCCCGTAGCAATGGCCGCGCGCAGGTCGTCGGCCGTCACGCCGCGACCGGGCCAACCGGCCAACCGCGTGTCGTCGGCGGCGAAGCCGACGCCCGACGAGCGAAGGATTTCGACGAAAGCGGCGGCGGCGATCGGCGGTTCTTCCCCACCTCCCTGTGCTGTGCCGCCGCCGCTTGCTGTGTTTACATCTCCCTCTCCCTCTCCCTTGCGATCGGGGGGCGAATCGGGGGGCGATTGCGTTGGTGATCGGGGGGCGATCGGATCGGGATCGCGACGCGAATCGGATACGATCTCCCGGACCTGCTTTTTTCGCAGCCATTCGGATTGCGGGGCGATCGCTTTCAGGAGGTTCGCAGCCTCGACGATCTGGGCGCGTACGGCTACGGTGTCGACCTCGATACCCCAGCGCTTCGCGTTGCCGGTGGTGCCGGATAAGCTGCTGGTCAGCTTCGATACCCACGCTTCGAGCACCTTCTCGGCGACGACAGGGTGATAGAGGCGGCCGTCGGCGCACTTCACCCAACCGCGCAGCGCGTGTTCCTTCACGCGTTTCCAGTTCTTCGACTGGGACAGATGGCCGAGCATGCGGTCGTCGGCCGGCAGGCTCGCGGCCGGGATCTGATGCCAGCTCTCGAGCCACAACGTGATCGCGGCCGCGCGCTCGTCGCCGTTGCCGAGGATCCACGTTTCGGACGTCAACAGGCGCTTCACCTCGAGCGGCATGAACGGAAAATCGCGGAGGTTGCAGTCCGCTGGGGTGAGAGGATTCGGGAGGTCGTTCATTCGCAAAGTCCATACGCCGAGGCGCATGCGGTCGCCGACTCGGCGTCCGCGAAAAGGTCTCGTTGGCGCGCGAGCGCCTCACGATCAGCCGCCGCTGCGGCGACACGCGACAATTCATGCTCGATGCGCGCCCGTGCGATATCGATGTATTCGAGCGCGAGGTCGATACCGACGAATCCGAATCGTTCACGCACGCACGCCTTCCCGGTCGAGCCTGAACCCATGAACGGGTCGAGCACGGTGCCACCGGGAGGCGTGACGAGCCGGCAGAGGTAGGCCATGAGGTCAGTCGGTTTCACTGTCGGGTGATGGTTGCCGTTGCGCGCCGGCCAGTCTGCGTCCTCCCGCTCGCGCATCGTCGCGCCGCTGGCAACGGCCGGCGCGTCGCTGCCGCCGACGCCCTCGTTGCGGTCCGCGCGCGTCGCCTTAGCGCAGTAGAAGAAGCGCGCGGCCGAACCGCTATCGCCGAACCCCGTAACCGGAATGCCGCCGTTGAAATGACCGAAGGCATTCCCTTTTCCGCCGGATTTCATGCCGGATGGCTTGCCGCTCGTTTTCTCGCCGAACCGCACGAACGCCTCGAGCACTTCCGGCGAGCCGTCGTGGATCACGTTTGCGGGCCAGCGGCCCAGCGCTTCCGCCTTCTCGACGTTGCCGCGCACGCGCTCGGCGTGGGCCGCGCGAGCCGCCTCATCGTTCATCCACGGTCGCGTCCATCTGTCACGCACTGTCCTACGTCGCGGTCAATTACCCCGAGTTCGCTCGGGCTGCCGTCGAGCTGAAGGGCTACATCGGCGAACAGCTCGGCTCCCCGTTCAGCGGGCTGGATTCGTGGCAGGCTCGCAACGAATTCGGCAATCGCGGCTACGCCCAGCGCCGCCTCGACCGCCTCGCGTGGATCGACTGGATGCTCGACGAGCCGAAGGAGGCATGATGGACACGACCAAGACCGGCGGCCCGGCGTTTCCGTCGACCACGAAGACGTACACCGCTGACAACGGCGACACGATGCACCAAGGCGCAAACGGCATGACGCTGTGCGACTACTTCGCCGCGAAGGCGATGCGGCCACTAACGCTCTCGATGAAGAGCGCCCGCGAGGAAGAAATGCGCAGCATGGCGCGTGAGGCGATACGCGATCGCAGACGCCATGCTCCGCGCGCGAGGTGAAGCATGAACGAGATCAAGCACACGCCGGGACCAGTCGGCTTCGTCAACGAATCTGCGCTGAAGCTGATGCTGTCGGGCGAAAGCGCGCAGTGCAGGCTGTCGCGCATGAAGTCGGGTCGCATGGCCTATCCACTGTTCGACGAGTCTGTCGCGAGCGACGCGCTGATGGCCCTCGAACTCGTCGCCGCCGAGGACGAAGCCGCGCGCCACAACGGGCGCCCGCTGCTCACCTCCGGCGTCCTCCTCGCCATCGATGCCGTGCTGATCAAGGCCGGCCGGAAGAAAGTGCCGGCACCGGTCCGGCACATCACGGTCGCAGGAGGTGTCTCAAATGAATGAGCACAAACACACGCTCGGCCAAGCATGGCTGCAGCGCACGAAGGAACTGGTGCAGGAGCGGGCCGATTCGAGCTTCGCGTATGGCGAATTGCCGTCCGACGTGGGCGAAACCGAGTCGGCCGACGCTTACGCGCGCTCGCTCGCGGCCGATCGGTCGCTCGACGCGCACCTTCAACCGATGGCACACCTGATAGACGCGCTGCACCTGGCCGTGGGCGTTCCTCTGTCGCTCATGCCGGGCATACGTCGGCCTGCACCCCTTCACGGCCATCCCACTCGGCACGCTGGCCGACGGTCCTACTCGTGACGCGCGGAAACGAGCGAAAGCGGCCTTCAACCCGATCTGGCAGTCCGGCCGCATGACGCGCACCGACGCATATATCTGGCTGGCTCGGCAGCTCGGCATCGCGAACCACGAGGAATGTCACATCGGCTGGTTCGACGTCGCGACATGCGATCGCGTCGTCACCGTCATTCAACAGGAGCCACCCCGATGACCGATACGCAAGACCCGCTCTGGCGCGCGCTCGCGCGCCTCGAACACACCGAGCTGAGCGACGACGAACGCAACCTTCTGCGGCCGGCGTTCGCCGCGATGCACGGCAGCCAGCCGTCCCCGCGCAGGCGGAGGAACCGGTGGCGATCCCGACTGGATGGAGGCTCGTGCCAATCGAGCCGACCGAGAGCATGGTTGTGAATGGTTTCGAATCGTGGCCCGCTGAGTTCTTCAGCGATCCCGAAGTATGGGACGCATTCGAAAAGATGACTGGCTGCCAGCAAGCCGCGCACAAAGCCCGGCTCTGCTACGCAGCCATGCTCGCCTGCGCCCCGCAGCCTCCCGCGCCGACTCCGTTCCAGCAGCGGGTGCAGCCGTGGATGCTTGCGTGCTTCGGCGCCGTGATCTCGGCGGACAAGCTCGAGCGCAATCACCGGTTCTTCGAGGAGGCCGGCGAGCTCGTGCAGGCGTGCGGCATGACGCGCGAGGAAGCGCATGCGCTGGTCGATTACACCTGGTCGCGGCCCGTGGGCGAGCCGAAGCAGGAGGTCGGCGGCGTCATGGTCACGCTGGCCGCGCTCTGCCTCGCGAACGGCCTGGACATGCACGCGGCCGGCGAGACGGAACTCGCCCGTGTCTGGACGATGGTCGAACAGATCCGCGCGAAGCAGGCTACGAAGCCTAAGCACTCGCCGCTGCCCGGCCCTTCGGAGCCGCGCACATCATATGCATGGCGCGACACGGGCCCGCTCGAATCTGGAGACGAAAGATGACCACCCACAACGGAAAAGGCCCCGCTCCCGAACAGGCGAGCGAGGCTGCGCAACAGCGGTCGGGAATGGACAGACCCTTCACGGAGGTTGTCCCGTCCGCCGAAGTCATTGTCGACGCGCGCGCCGGCGACGGCAATGAGACAAGTTCGAAAGTTAGCCGCGCTGATCCGCTGACGGAAGAATCGGCGCGGAAAACCGCGCATCGTATCTATTGCAACCTTGGATATTGTGGAAGCGACCCGCACTGCTTCAACGGGGCAGATTCGGTCACACAGCAGCGCTGGATTCGCGCGGTCAAAGATGCTGCGCCGCTATTCTGCTCATCCGCTGTCGAGCAGCCCGGATCGATCACGACGCAAATCGCACTCGCCGCAATCGAGACGTTCGAGATCGTCGGCGAGAGCAATGATTCGCGCGAGCCGAACGCCGACGACCGTTTCATCCTGACCGAGTTCATCGCGCACGCGTTCGGCGGCTTCCGCGTCGAGCAGCCCGCAGCAGCGCCGACCATAGAGCACAACTTGCAAGGGATCGCTCGCATCGATCTTGAACTGGTCGAGCGTGAGGCGCGTGCGTTTGCCCGTACCCCACCGGCACCCGCGCCGACCGACGAGCGAGCGGCGTTCGTGAAGCTGATGGGCTACGACCGCCCTGAAACGGAAGGCGTTGCCGTGGACGTGTGGGACAGCCAACGTGCGACGTGGCTCGAAGCGCTCGCCTTTGCCCACGCCCCCCTCCGCGAACGCGACAGGACGGAAGGAACGATGGCGCTGCCGCATTGGTTCGAAACGTTCCTGACGAACGTGTGCGAAATCCCTGACCGCAACAGCCCTGAAGGTGAACCGGATGCGATTGTCGCGACGCTGGACGAGCTGCGCGACTGCGCGCTCAACGCGATCGAGCAATGCGGATCGTGGGCCGCCCCCGCGCAGGCGGCGGAACCGGTTGGCGAGATCGTCGCGTTCGGGCCGGATCTGAAGGAGGTTTCGTGGCGTGCCGGGAAGATGCCCGAGATCGGCACGAAGCTCTACGCCGCCCCGCAATCTCCCGCGCAGGCAGAGGCTCTGGAGGGGCTGACGACCGATCGCGCGTTTGCGCTGTACATGCTTGCGCGCACAAT
>NZ_BCPO01000042.1:0-18742 GCF_016586105.1 Burkholderia sp. E168m15 | reverse complement strand
TCTGAATTCTTGACTGAGCGCTCGCCATATCGAGTTCTCGATGGGCGCCTTCAA
Organism: Burkholderia sp. E168m15; assembly: GCF_016586105.1. Taxonomy (NCBI): domain Bacteria; kingdom Pseudomonadati; phylum Pseudomonadota; class Betaproteobacteria; order Burkholderiales; family Burkholderiaceae; genus Burkholderia; species Burkholderia sp. E168m15. Next base: position 18,688 of record NZ_BCPO01000042.1, on the reverse strand, counting down.
GCGCTTCGTAAAGCCGGCAAGATCCGTTCGACATCGACCGGGTGGGTGCGCGCATGAAGATCACCGACGACATGCTGCCGGCGACGGAGCCATTAATTACTGTCGGCTGAGATTGCGGATAATGTTCCGCCCGAACTCGACACCTACTCGCTTTGCCTCCTCCGCAGTGGCGTATGACTTGTCTGAATCATCACGGCGCGGAAGCACCGGCTCCGCGTCCTTGTAGATCTGAACGCTCAGAACCCAAGAGCTGTCAGGCGCCGGCTGCTCACAATCGACGACAATTTGATAGCCATCGAACTCGTCGATGAAATGCTCAATGCCTCTGCGCATATCCTGCCTCGCGAAATTGATTGATTTTCGCTCGAGTGCTCCCAGCACTTAAGCGTACCGCGTCAACCACTCTTCGGAAAACTGCTTCGCATAGGCGACCGCTTCGGCTTCCGTGTCGAATTCACCGAGCCTTCGAAACGCTGCCTCGCGGCTGAACCCCACCTTCGTCACTTCGACCTGCGCGGCGAACTTGCCGTCGTCGGTCAGGCGTGGCGTGCAGTTCATCTCGTACCCACGCATCAGGAAAACCGTCTTCATCTGGTGCTCGCTGGAAAAATCCGGAGGAATCGTAGCATGTCGACGTCGACACACAACCTGTGGACGACCGCCGAGGCGCGCCTGCTCGGCCGCCTTTATCCGTCTCCCATCCCGGCCAAGGCTCTGTACGCAGCGTTTCCGCGTCATTCGCGTAAGTCTGTCCAGACCTTTGCGACCCGGGTGCTCAAGATCAAGCGGGCGCAGCGCGACTACAGGACGCGCGCGACGCCGGCGTGGGATAGGATGCGCGCGATCCTCGAGCGGGAGCGCCTGACCGTTCGCGAGCTGGTCAACCGCTGCAGCGTCTCACAGCAACGCATCAGCGAGCTGCTGACGATTCACCGCACCGAAGTGCAGATCGTCGACTGGATCCCGCCCGAGGGCCGCGCTCAGTGGCGGGCGGTCTGGGCGGTTGGCACCGGGCCGGACTTACCGTGCCCGGCCGCCATCAAAACCGAAGCTGCTCGCGCGGCACGCGCCGCCATGAAGCGCAATCCATTCCTCGCCGCGGCCGGTCTCGTGACGATCCCCATCGGGGAGCGCGGCCGCGTTTTTCAGCTGCCCATGGACGTCGACGAAGAAGTGCTTGTCGCTTAATCGGAAGTCGGCAACAGCTCACCGGGTCAATCGTCATGGGGACTTGTGACGGCGAGAGAAACCTTCTGGCATTCGGCAACAGCAATTTTGAGCTGCCGTTCGGCTTCAGATGTCGCAAGCGCAGCCATTCCGAACGTTTCCTTCCGTCGATCTGAATTGAGCCTTTCTGTCGAAGACATTAAAGACTCGAGAAAATCGGCCGCAGCTCGCAAATTGTCTCGGCTCCCAGCAAGCCGGAACGCGCAACGGTTTGGCAAGGGAAGCAACTTCACTTGTTCCTCGTCACTGCATACAGTTGTGTCCCGTATGAAGTCCGCGAAGGACCTGAGACTCTCGGGCGCCGCGTCGTGTTTATGCGCGGCATCAATTTTCGCTGCGATGTACCTGACTCGCGCGAGCGCACTTGCAGTTCTAAGCCGCATTGATGCGGCTGTTAGGACCGCAAGTTGGTATGCCTCTTTGTGACGTCTGCGGTCTTCCCGAGTGGCGATCCAAATCGTGGCACCTATCGCGGCTACCGTCCCGACCGTCTGCGCCCAGCTCGCCCAATCGCTTCGGCTGAAGTCTCCCCACGGAACATATTCGTAGCCAAGTACACCGGCCAGCATCGTGATGACGAGTGCCACGTACCTATTGATGACTTTCTCCATCTCTACCCCGTATTTTTCGAGGCATCGTAGCATGAGCGAGAACACAAAAATCGAGTGGTGCGACCACACGTTCAACCCGTGGGAGGGCTGCCAGAAGGTCGGCCCAGGCTGCGATCACTGCTACGCCGAGACGCGCAACGCGCGCTTCGGCGGAGGCACCGCCGTGAACTGGGGGGCCGGCGCGCTGCGCCGCCGCACGTCGCCGGCGAACTGGCGGAAGCCGCTGCAGTGGAATCGCGACGGCACTTTCTACGCGATCCACGGCCGGCGGCAGCGCGTGTTCTGCGCGTCGCTCGCGGACGTGTTCGACAACGCCGTCGATCCAGCGTGGCGCGCGGACCTGTTCCGGCTGATCGCCGACACGCCGAACCTCGATTGGCTACTGCTCACGAAGCGAATCGGCAACGTCATGTCGATGGTCAGCGAAGCCGCTCAGTACCAATTCGACCTCGACTGCATCGAAAGGCCGCGCCTGCACGACAACGTCTCGATCGGCGCGACGATCGTGAACCGCGAAGAGATGCTGCGCGATGCCGAAAAGCTCCTCGCCGTGCCGGCGCGCATGCGGTTCTGGAGCGTCGAGCCAATGCTGAGTGACCTCGGCGAAATCCCTACCGAGCTGATGCCTGACTGGGTCATCTGTGGGGGTGAAAGCGGCGCCAACGCGCGGCCGATGCATCCCGATTGGGCCAGAAATCTCCGCGACCAGTGTGCTGCTGCCGGTGTCCCGTTCCTGTTCAAGCAATGGGGCGAATGGGCGCCGGGCGAAAACTGCGGCGGACCGCCGACGCGCACCGAGCGTGTCGCCGACTGGTTCTGCGACGAATGGTCGTTCAGCACGATGACGCCTGGCGAGCATGACGGCCTGAGCTACGACGACGAGCCGACCGTGTATCGCGTCGGCAAGAAGACCGCCGGCCGCCACCTCGACGGCCGCACGCACGATGAATTCCCGGGGGCTCAGTCGTGAGGATCGCGAGGAAACGGCGGATCTATCGCAAACAACGAAAAAACGTGATCGGTCACTTGCCGGATATGGCCGATCGCTAATCGTGGCTCGATACTCCAGCCCGTCACCGCTCCCGGATCAGCCCCTTCGGGAAAGAGAAAAACGCGCCAGCCGACCCGGTATGCGTGATGATTCGGGAGGCGTTGATTCACCTCGACGATGAACTGCTCACGAGAAATTGCTGGTTTAGACACGGTCCCCTCCGATCACCCTATTTGGGATCACTGTTCTGATTGTCGTAGTCGACGAGCGCCCGCTCCGCAGCAGCAAGATTAGCTCGCGCAAATTCGAGGCCAGAAAACGCTGACTCGTTTGGCGTACGGTCACCAGTTGTTGCCCGTTGCACTGCGGCTTCCGCCACCGCCAAATCCCGCTTTGCCATCGCGACGTCGTGCTCCAGCCGACGTCGCTCTCCGCCAGTTTCCATGAGCCCCCCTATCGCTTTCAGGAATCCTAGCATGACCGAACGCCCTATTCTTTTCAGCGGCCCGATGGTGCGCGCCATCCTCGAAGGACGGAAGACGCAGACGCGGAGCATCATCAAGCTGCCTCACGATAATCCGCTCGGCGTGTGGGAGCCGACGACAGCCGGCGGCGGATCCGTGAAATATGCCGGCGGGACACCCGCGCCCGAGTTGGCGGCGATCTGGCACACGCGCACCGGTGATTGCTTCGTCTGCCCGCATGGCGACGTGGGCGACCGTCTATGGGTTCGCGAGACGCACGAGGTGCGCCGCATCGGTACCGAAACATTCGAGGGTGGCCGGCCGGCGCGGCGCTACGCCGGCATCGCGTACCAGGCCGACAACGGCCGCGCCGAGGTCGACATCGACCTCAACACGTTCCAGGCGCTCGATGCCAAGGAATCACGTGGCTGGACCCCGTCCATCCATATGCCGCGTTGGGCGTCGCGCATCACGCTCGAGATCACCGGCGTGCGCGCCGAGCGACTGCAGAGCATCAGCGAGTCTGATGCGCGCGCCGAAGGCGTGACGATCGAAGACCATCACATCCGCGGCTACAGCGCCGGAGCCTTCCGGCCGCCGAGCATCCGCGCCTTCCATGACCTGTGGGACAGCCTGAACGCCGCGCGCGGGCACGGCTGGGACACGAACCCCTGGGTCTGGGTCGTGGAATTTCGAAGGATCGAACCATGAGCATCTACCTCACCACGCCGGAGCTGGCCGAGCTGGTCGGCTGTAAGCCGCGTAGCCACGCCTGCATGAAACGCTGGCTCGAGCGTAATCACTGGCCGTTCGCTGTCAACATCGCCGGCGTGCCGCTCGTCGCGCGCGAGTACTACGACGCCCGCATGAACGGCACCGCACCGCCATCACCCGCGCGCCGGCACCGCGCCGCCGCGTCAGAAGAACCGAACTTCGCCGCACTCTAATCATGATCGGACGACGCAAGCGGCCGGACGGGCTACCCTTCCGGCTCTACGCTCACTACGGGAAACACAAGGTCAGCTTCGGCTACAAGCTGCCGAACGGCCGCTGGGCGTTCCGCCTGTCGGCGCCGGCGCACAACAAGGAAGCGCTCGCCGAGATCCGCAAGCAGGCGATCGAGCGCGCAGAGGCGCTCAACGGGAACGCGATCGAACCTGGCACGGTCGATGCGCTCGTCGCGCGGTACTTCGAATGGCAGGACGGATTGCCGCACACCGACGAGCGCCGCAAGGCCCAGTCCACCCTGGACGAGAACCGCGTCGAGTCGAAGCGCCTAGTCAAGGTCTTCGGGAAGATGGCGCCGGCCGCGATCAAACCGAAGCACGTCTACGGCTACCTCGACAAACGTGCGCAGCTCGGCGCGCCGGCGAAGGCGAACAAGGAAATCGCCCTCCTGTCGGCGATCCTCGAATACGGCCGGCGCCGCGGCGAGCTCGAAACGAACCCGTGCCGCGGTATCGAGTACAACCCCACGCGGCCGCGCCAGCGGTATGTGCGTCAGGACGAGGTCGATCTCGCGGTGGAAGTCGCGCGGTCGCGCCGAAGCATCGGCGACCAGCACCCGAGTTCCGCGTACCTGATCCTTGCGCTATGCGTGAAGGCCGCCTACCTGACCGTCAGCCGGCCGACCGAGATGCGCGAACTGCACCGCCAGAGCATCCGGCCAGAAGGCGTTGAGGTGCCGATCGGCAAGCGCAAGGCCGGCGAGCAGCAGCGCGTGAAGCTCGTGCTGTGGTCGCCCGAGCTGAAGGCCGTGATCGACGAAGCACTCGCGCTGCAGCGCACGTCGAGCGTGCACGTGTTCGGCAACACCGCCGGCCAGGTGTACACGCGCAGCGGGTGGAACACGAACTGGTCGCGCCTGATGGGATATTGCGAGAAGGAAGCGCAGGCGCGCGGGGTGCCGTTCGAACGGTTCGCGCTGCGCGACATGCGTCCAGCAGCCGTGACCGATCGCCAAGAGGAAGGCGACGATCGCATCATCGACGCGACGGGCCACGCAGATGAGCGCATGGTGCGAAAAACTTACGACCGCCGGCGGCAAAGAAAGGTACGGGCAACACGATAGTTGCCTCAGCGCTACGGCAACAAGTGCCCTTCCGCTGCCTTCAAGTGGCGCGCCATACTCTGCGCCGCAGAATAGGATGCAGTCGACATAAATGCCACAATGCAAGACGAAATCGCATAGAACGCAAAGACGAACGCAGAAAGGCCGCCCATTTCCCATGAGCCTACTGTTTTGCCCGCGATCGCCTGATTCGGCTCAACAATAGAAATCGCTCCCAGCAGACCCAATAGGAACGTAGCCACGACGGCACCAAAAATCGCCGTATGGCGATACCTCACTTCTTCGCGAAAATAGGCAGCACGCGCCTCCGGGCTCTTCTTCAGCGCGGCTACTGTCCGAGCAAACTTCTCCTTCGATTTTTCGGACCGATCCGACCATTTTTTCCCGAAGTACCGAAAGAGTCGATCTAGGCCTCGCGTTGCATAGGCGGCAACGATGCTCAAGAAAATACCCACGGTAACCACCGACAACCACCAATATGGCGAATGCAAGTTTTGCAGAAAGTCGTCCATCGATTCCCCGAAAAATGAGCGCAAAAAAGCCCGCACATCGGCGGGCTTTCGGTACTTCATCTTCCAAATTTTGGAATCTAATCTTCCAAAACTTGTAACACGTCAGCTTGATTCTGCTGCAAGTGCTTGAATTTGTTGGGGTGGCTGATGGGACTCGAACCCACGACGACAGGAATCACAATCCTGGACTCTACCAACTGAGCTACAGCCACCACTGATACTGCTTGCTTCGTTTCGCTGTTTTGTTTCAGCAGCGAAGAACAAGATTATACGAACACTTTTGAATCTTGCAAAGCCTTTTTTTCAAAAATTTCTTCGGCTTCGTTCAGATGCGCGCGGGCCTCGTCGAACACGGCCAGATCGCCGCGTGCGAGCTTCTTGTTGTCGGACAGCACGCGACGCCAGCCGCGTGCACCCGGCATGCCGCGATACAGCCCGAGTGCATGCCGCACGATCGCGCCGAGGTAGGTGCCGCGCTTCAGTTCAGCCGCGCAGTATTCGATCAGTTGCGCTTCGGCCTCTTCGCGCGTCGGCACCGCTGCGGTCGACCCGTAGAAGCGCGCATCGACCTCCGCCAGCACGTACGGGTTGTGATACGCCTCGCGCCCGAGCATCACGCCGTCGACGTGCTCGAGATGCTGCGCGACTTCGTCGAGCGTCGTGATACCGCCGTTGATCACGATCTCCAGCGACGGAAAATCGCGCTTCAACCGATACGCATAGTCGTACTTGAGCGGCGGGATCTCGCGGTTCTCCTTCGGCGACAGCCCCTTCAGGATCGCGTTGCGCGCATGCACGACGAACGTTTCGCAACCGGCCTCGGCCACCGTGCCGACGAAGTCGCGCACGAATGCGTAATCCTCGACCGCATCGACACCGATCCGATGCTTGACCGTCACCGGCACCGACACCGCATCGCGCATCGCCCGCACACAGTCGGCGACGAGCTGCGGCTCGTTCATCAGACACGCACCGAACGCGCCGCGCTGCACGCGCTCGGACGGACACCCGCAATTCAGGTTGATTTCGTCGTAGCCCCACTGCTCGCCGAGTTTCGCCGCGCGCGCGAGGTCGTCCCGCTCGCTGCCGCCCAGTTGCAGCGCGACCGGCGATTCGCTCGGCGTGAATGCAAGATGCCGCTGGGCATCGCCGAACAGCAGCGCACCCGTCGTGATCATCTCCGTATACAGCCACGTATTGCGCGTCAGCGTGCGATGGAACGAACGGCAATGGCGGTCCGTCCAGTCGAGCATTGGCGCGACCGATACACGGCGGGGGGGAGCGAGGACGGAACGGACATGGAATTCGGGTACAGGCCAAGCGGCACGGAAACAACCGGGTATTTTACCGCAATACCGGCCATACCCACCCGACCCGCGCGCTACCGGTCGTCCAGCTCCGCATCGACCGCCCGGCGCGCCTCGTCGAACACCCGCTCGATCACGCGCCGTTCGGTGAGCAGCATCCCGTCGACCTTGACCAGCCGCCAGTCGATCCGCACGGCATCGCCCTGCAGCACGCGATAGTGCGCATGCTCGCCGTCCCAGACCTGCTCGGTCTTCACCTCGATCTCGAAACCGCGGTACGGCTCGCTGAAATCGCCGAGGTCGCTGCCTCTCGGTTCCATCGCACGCTCCGTGGCGACGCCGCGCCCGGCCGTCTGCGCGGCCGGCGCCGCGCGCTCAATCGTATTCGTCGGACAAAAATGACCGGCCATCGGCCGTCAGGTCGACCCGGTCGGCCGCCGCCTGATAGATCAGCCCGTCATTCAGCAACGCGTAGACGACGTCGTCGAATGCGGCGGGAACCGGCCGGCTGTCGCCGAACTGGTCGATCCATTTCAGCGCCTCGATGGCTTCGGGGGAAAGGATGGGGGTCATGCGTTGGCCTCCGGCATCGGTGTCGTTCCATCCTAGCACTTCGTCCGGAAGTCGAATACCGAGGCAAACGCGCTGCGCGAATGCAATGCGGCGCCGCCGGGCACACTGCCCGCCGACGCCGCATGGGGGCGCGACCCGCGCGCTCAGAGACGCGCGATCGAGACTTCCGTCGACTTCACGAGCGCGACGACTTCGGCACCGACCTTCAGTTCGAGTTCGTCCACCGAACGGGTGGTGATCACCGACGTGACGATGCCGAACGGCGTCTCGACGTCGACTTCGGAGACCACGGACCCGCGAATGATCTCCTTGACCTTGCCCTTGAACTGGTTTCGTACGTTGATTGCAGTGATGCTCATCGGGATGATCGCTCCGAAGAAAAAAGTCTCAGAACGGGCGGCCGAAGCCGCCCGGAATTAAACGGCCCAGCGGATCTGCCCGACCGGTCGAACCTTGTCTGCTTCATGCTCGGCGTCGTGATCGGCCGCGCCGGGGCCGCCGGCGAGCACGCGTTTCAGCACGCGATCCTCCAGCGCCGCGAAGGCGGCCGACGCGCGGGCACGCGGCCGGTCGAGCGGCACCGCCTGGTCGAGCGCCACGCGCCCCTGCTCGATCAGCAGGATGCGGTCGCCGAGCGCGACGGCCTCCTGCACGTCGTGCGTGACAAGCAGCGCAGTGAACCGATGCTCGCGCCACAGGCGCTCGATCAGCGCATGCATCTCGATGCGAGTGAGCGCATCCAGCGCGCCGAGCGGCTCGTCGAGCAGCAGCAGTTGCGGCCGGTGCACGAGCGCGCGGGCCAGTGCGACGCGCTGCCGCTGGCCGCCCGACAGTTGCGCGGGCCAGTCGTTCGCGCGTTCCAGCAGCCCGACTTCGTCGAGCACCGCGCGGGCCTGGTCGCGCGCACCGCGGCCGAGACCCAGCATCACGTTCTGCAGCACGGTCTTCCACGGCAGCAGGCGCGCATCCTGGTACATGATCCGTGTATCGAGCACGCCGCCGCCCTCGCCGCGCGTCACGAGCGCACCGCTGCTCGGCTGCTCCAGCCCCGCGACGAGACGCAGCAGCGTCGATTTCCCGCAGCCGCTGCGGCCGACGATCGCGACGAAGCTGCCGCGCGCGATGCCGAGCTCGACGTCGTCGAGCACCGTGCGCGCGCCGAAGCGCTTGCTGACGCCCGACAGCGTGACCGCATCGTCAGGTGCCGTGCCGCCTGCGCGCCGCCGCGCGAGCGGCACGACCGATGCGCTGCCGTCACGTTCGAGGATCGCCGCGTCACGCGCATCGCTGTCCGCGACGCGGGCCTGCGCCAGTTCGGCCTCGAGGTCTGCGCCGGCGAGCGGGCCGTAGGCGGCCGCCGAAGTCGTCGCATTCATGCCTTTGCTCCTGATTGATAGGCGGGGTGCCAGCGCAGCGTCACGCGCTCGATCCATTTCGCCAGCACATCGGCCAGCTTGCCGAGCACCGCGTACAGCAGGATGCCGACCACCACCACGTCGGTTTGCAGGAATTCACGCGCGTTCATCGTCATGTAGCCGATGCCCGACTGCGCGGAGATCGTTTCCGCGACGATCAGCATCACCCACATCAGGCCGAGCGCGAAACGCACGCCGACGAGGATCGACGGCAATGCGCCGGGCAGGATCACGTCGCGGTACAGCGCGAAGCCGCGCACGCCGTAGCTCTTCGCCATCTCGATCAGGTTCGCGTCGACCGAGCGAATCCCGTGATACGTGTTGATGTAGACGGGGAAGAACACGCCGAGCGCGACGAGGAACAGCTTCGCCTTCTCGTCGATGCCGAACCACAGGATCACGAGCGGGATCATCGCGAGCGCCGGGATGTTGCGGATCATCTGGATCGTCGAGTCGAGCGCGACCTCGGCGGCCTTCGACAGGCCGGTCGCAAGCCCCAGCGCAAGGCCGACGCCACCGCCGATCGCGAAGCCGAACAGTGCGCGCCACGTGCTCACTTTCACGTTCGCCCACATTTCGCCCGACGTCACGAGCGACCAGGCGGCGCGCACGACGGCCACCGGCTCGGGCAGCACGCGGGTCGACAGCCAGCCGGTGCGCGCACCGACTTCCCACACCACCAGCAACGCGAGCGGCACGAGCCACGGCGCGACGCCGCGCCACGCGCGGGCGGCCACGGCAGCGCCCGTCGTCGACGTTTTCGTTGTCATCGCAAGCCTCCGTCGCTCAGCTCTGGCTCGTCTTCGGCAGATAGTTGTTGCCGACGATCTCGCCGAACGGCCCCGACAGCGGACCAGCCGCCTTCTTGACACCCTCGCCCTTGATCAGCGGGAACACGAGTTCCGCGAAGCGATACGACTCCTCGAGGTGCGGATAGCCGGACAGGATGAACGTCTCGATGCCGAGATCCGCGTATTCGCGCATCCGTTCCGCGACCTGCTCGGGATTGCCGACGAGCGCCGTGCCGGCGCCGCCGCGCACGAGCCCCACGCCGGCCCACAGGTTCGGATAGACCTCGAGCGCCTCGCGGCCGCCGCGCTTGCCGCCGTGCAGCGCGGCCATCCGGCGCTGGCCTTCCGAATCCATGTTCGCGAACGCCTTCTGCGCCCGCGCGATCGTGTCGTCGTCGAGCCGGCTGATCAGCCGCTCGGCGTCGCGCCATGCTTCGTCCTCGGTCTCGCGCACGATCACGTGCAGGCGGATGCCGAACTTGATCTTGCGGCCGCGCGCGTCGGCACGGGCGCGGATGTCGGCGATCTTCTTCGCGACGGCCTCGGGCGGCTCGCCCCAGGTCAGATAGGTATCGATGTGATCGGCGGCGATCGCGTGAGCGGCCGGCGACGAGCCGCCGAACCACAGCGGCGGATGCGGATGCTGGACGGGCGGATAAAGCGCCTTGCCGCCTTTCGACTGCAGGTGCTTGCCGATGTAGTCGAACCCGTCGTTGTCGTGCGATGCGGCGAGCAGTCCGCGCCAGATGTTCAGGAAATCGTCGGTGATCTCGTAGCGCGTGTCGTGATCGGCGAACAGGCCGTCGCCTTCGAGCTCGGCCGCATCGCCGCCCGTGACGACGTTGATCAGCAGACGGCCGCCCGACAGGCGGTCGAAGGTCGCGGCCATCCGCGCGGCGAGCCCCGGCGAAGCGATGCCGGGACGCACGGCGACCAGGAATTTCAGGCGCTGCGTCGCCGGAATGAGGCTCGATGCGACGACCCACGCATCCTCGCAGGAACGGCCGGTCGGCAGCAGCACGCCGTCGTAGCCGAGCGTGTCCGCCGCCACGGCGACCTGCTTGAAGTAATCGTAGTCCGCGGCGCGCGCGCCTTCGGCCGTACCGAGATAGCGGCTGTCGCCATGCGTGGGGATAAACCAGAACACATTCATCTGCTGCTCCTGCTTGACTGTCACTGCCGAAATTTGAAAAAAACGTCGCCCTGCTCGCGTCGCGGAGGAGCGACGCATGCATGGTGTGCATTCGAATCGGGATGGCTCGCCGGTCAGGCCGTGCAGCGGACGAGGACGCGATCGCACGGCTGTTTCTGAGGAATCAGTCTAGGGATCGGTACAGGGCTTTGGAACGATTTTTTTGAGCTTAGGTTTTCCGCTTTCGTGATTAGCACGACGCTGGAGCGAATATCGCCGCGGCCGGGCCCTATAATGGCGCACCTATCCGAATAACTCCGCGCATACGGCTTCGGCCGTGCGCGCCTGCGGTGCACTCATCGATGCAGAAAGTCATCCTGCCCTTCCTGTCCGGCTTCCTGGCCGCACTGTTCTTCCGCGAGGCCACGCTCGCCCTCCTCCACACGGCCGACCTGATCGCCGCAACCGGCTTCTCGACACAACCGTTCGCGCCGCTCGGCATTCCTGAATTTGTCGCGAATGCGCTGATCAGCGCGTGCTGCGCGATTCCGATGGCGTGGTTGTTGCGCGTGTCGCCGGAACGCGAAGCATCGTGGATCGGCGCGCTCGTGTTCGGCGGCATCGTGCTGACGGCCGCCCGCGTGTTCGCGATCGATCCGCTGCGCGGCATCTGGCCGTCGGGCAACATGATGCCCGTGCTCGCGGCCGGCTTCGCGGCGAACGCAGTATGGGGCTTCGGCGCGCTGGTGTTCATGCGCGCGTTCATGTCGGACGACGCGGGCGACGAGTAACGTCGGCGCGGGCGACGCGGCCTTCGGGCCCGGACCGGCCGCCATCCATGAAAAAGGCCGCGTGCATCGTGCACGCGGCCTTTTCGTTTCTTCCCCGCGCATCGATCCTTCCGCGCGAATCAGTCTGATCGACGTCAGTCCTTCAGCGCGCGCAGCGGATGCGTGTCGGGCGTCCACGGGCTGTCGAACATCGCGAGCACGTCGGTACGCCCGACGTCGGCGGCCGACTTGAAGCGCCACACCGGCTGGTGATCCTTGTCGACGATCAGCGCGCGCACGCCTTCGATCACGTCGCCGCGCGCAAAGGTCGAGCGCGTGAGATCGAGATCGCGCCGCAGGCAATCGGCCATCGTCGCGCCGCGCGCGCGTTCGACGACTTCGAGCGACACGGCCATCGACAGCGGCGACAACTGCTCGCGCATCGCGTGAGTCGCCTTCTCGATCCACCCGTCGACCGCCGCGCAATCCGGCTCGGCGTCGAGCGACGCGAGGATCGCGTTGAGGTCGGGCTGCGCGAAATGCCGGTCGATCCCGGTGCGCGCGTCGGCGAGCGCCGACGTGTCCGGCGTCGGCACGACCTTGTGCGCGGCGGCCGCGTCGGTCACGCACGCGACGGCCTGCGCACCGCTGTCGATGCGCGTGCCGCGCAGCGTGTCGAGCAGCGCCGGCAGCGCGGCATCGGGCAGATAGACGTCGGCGAGTTGCGCGTACAGCGCGCCGGCCGCGTCGAGCGTCGCACCGGTCACCGCGAGATAGCGGCTGATCGCGCCGGGCGTGCGCGCGAGAAACCAGCTCATCCCGACGTCCGGGAACAGGCCGATGCGTGTTTCGGGCATCGCCATCTTCGTCGAGTCGGTCACGACGCGCAGGCCGCCCGTATGCCGCGCCGCCTGAGAAATCCCCATGCCGCCGCCCATCACGACGCCGTGCATCAGCGCGATGTAAGGCTTCGGATACGTGAAGATCGCATGGTTCAGCGTGTACTCCTCGATGAAGAACGTGTCGACCACATCGCGGTCGCCGCGCTGCCACGCGTCGTGGAAGAAGCGCACGTCGCCGCCCGCGCAGAATGCGCGCGGGTGCGGGCTGTGCACGACGACCGCGACGACGTCGGGATCGTCGCGCCACGCGTCGAGCGCCTGCTGCATCAGCCGGATCATGCCGATCGACAGCGCATTCAGCGCCTTCGGCCGGTTCAGTTCGAGAAAGCCGATGCGGTTCGCGACATAGGCGCGCACGTCGGGCTGGGCGGATTCGGCAGAAACGGCGGCGGAAAGGGAATCGGTCATGAAGGTCATCCGGCAAACGGCGGTCGCACGCTCAGTGCGCCTGCATCTTCGAGAACAGGTTCAGCACCACGACGCCCGCGATGATCAGTCCGAGGCCGATCACCGCCGGCACGTCCGGCACCTGGCGATAGAGCAGCATCGCGACGAGCGTGATCAGCACGATGCCGGCACCCGACCAGACTGCATAGATGATGCCGACGGGCATCGTGCGCAACGTGAGCGACAGGCAGTAGAACGCGACGCCGTAACCGGCGACGACGAGCACCGACGGCCCCAAGCGCGTGAAGCCGTCCGCCGCGCGCAGCGCGGACGTGCCGATCACTTCCGCGACGATCGCGATCGCGAGCCATGCGTAACCAGGCAGTTGCATCGCTCAGCTCCTTGCGAGGGCCAGTACCGCGTAGTCGTGACCGAGCTCCGCACACAGCGCCTCGACGACGAACTCGTGGTCCGCACGCTGCGGCAACCCAGACGCGGTGATCGAGCCGATCACGCCGGCGCCGGCCACGATCAGCGGAAACGAGCCGCCATGCGACGCATACTCGGCGACCGGCAGCCCGTGCTTGTCCGCGAGCGTCGCGCCGGCCTGCTGCATGCGCAGGCCGATCGCGTACGAACTACGGCGAAAATGCGCGACGACGTTGCGCTTGCGGCGCACCCAGTCGGCATTGTCGGGCGTGGCTCCCGCGAGCGCCGCATAGAACAGCGGCTGGCCGAACGTGACGATGTCGATCGCGATCGCATGACCGCGCGACGTCGCGAGCGCATGCATCCGGTTGCCGAGCGCCCACGCGCGGGCCGGGTCGAAATGGGGAAACACGAGCGCCTGTTCCTGCGCGCCGATCGATTGCAGATCGTGAGCGATGTCCATGAATCCGTCGATGCAGTAATGAGAGTCGCAACGGCGCCGATGCGATCGCGCAGGGCCGCTGCCGGGATGACGACACAAACCGCTCGATTCTAGCGCACGTGCCTTCCCGTACCGGCCCCACCCGCGCTCGTCATGCGATTGTCAGAAAACACTTGCACGCATTCGGGTTAGCCCATATAATTCATTTCTTCGACGGACGCGGGGTGGAGCAGTCTGGCAGCTCGTCGGGCTCATAACCCGAAGGTCGTAGGTTCAAATCCTACCCCCGCAACCAACCGTCCAGAATTTCGCAAAAAGCCCGGCTTCGTGCCGGGCTTTTTGTTTTTACGCGTCCGGGCGCCGCGCCCTCTTCACCCGCGCACCCACCGTTTCGCACGACACGCCGCCCCATGCGCAGGCGTTCGAGAATGCCGCGGCCCGGTGATACACTCGCATCACCTCGTCCCTTCCATTCGACATGAAATTCTGCTCCGTCTGCGGTCACGAAGTCCTCGCGCGCATTCCTCCGGGCGACAACCGTGAGCGCTTCGTCTGCGATCACTGCGGCACGATCCACTATCAGAATCCGCGCAACGTCGTCGGCACGGTGCCGGTCTGGGGCGACCAGATCCTGCTGTGCCGCCGCGCGATCGAACCGCGCTACGGATTCTGGACGCTGCCGGCGGGCTTCATGGAAATGGGCGAGACGACCGCGGAAGCCGCCGCGCGCGAGACGCTCGAGGAAGCCGGCGCGCGCGTCGAGGTGCAGAACCTGTTCACGCTGCTCAACGTGCCGCACGTGCACCAGGTCCACCTGTTCTATCTTGCGCGGCTCACCGATCCGGGTTTCGAAGCCGGCGAGGAAAGCCTCGAAGTGAAACTGTTCGACGAAGCCGACATCCCGTGGGACGAGATCGCGTTCCCGACCGTCAGCCAGACCCTGCGCTTCTTCTTCGCGGATCGCGCCGCCGGCGACTACGGCGTGCACACCGGCGATATCTTCCGCTCGCTGCGTAACGGCTGAGCCTCGACCCATGGTTCCCTGGCTCGGCCCGGACGATCCGTTTCCGTCCATCGAACGCGCGCTCGGTCCCGCGACCGGGGCGCCCGGGCTGCTCGCCGCGAGCGCCGACCTGCTGCCGTCGCGGCTCATCGACGCGTACCTGCGCGGCATCTTCCCGTGGTACTCGGACGGCCAGCCGGTGCTGTGGTGGAGCCCCGACCCGCGCATGATCCTCGTGCCGGCCGAATTCAAGGTATCGCCGTCGCTGCGCAAGACGCTGAAGCGCGTGCTGCGCGCGCCGGAATGGGAAGTGCGCGTCGATCACGATTTTGCCGGCGTGATGCGGGCATGCGCCCAGGCGCCGCGCCGCGGGCAGCGCGGCACGTGGATCACCGCCGAGATCATCGACGCCTATACGTCGCTCTACCGCTCCGGCAACGCGCACAGCATCGAGACGTGGCACGACGGGCGCCGCGTCGGCGGCCTATACGGCGTGTCGTTCGGCCGGATGTTTTTCGGCGAGTCGATGTATGCTGACGTGACCGATGCGTCGAAAATCGCGCTGGCCGCGCTCATCGCGCACCTTCGCGAGCAGGGGCTGGAGATGATAGACTGCCAGCAGAATACGTCGCATCTAGCGTCGCTCGGCGGCCGCGAGATCGCACGCAAGGCCTTTGTCGCTCACGTGCGCAGCGCGGTAGCCGAACCGCCGATTCCGTGGCAGTTCGACAAGCGCGTGCTCGCCGCGCTGACGAGCCCCGCTGAAACGGCGGCGCCCACCGGGACCGAGCGCTAGCGCGGCACTCCTTCCCTGCATCGAGAGCTGCCCATGACTCACCCGACTGAGCTGCCGCTTTCACCGCTTTCGGCGCTGCAATTCTATGCAACGGCGCCCTATCCGTGCAGCTATCTGGACGGCCGCATCGCGCGCTCGCAAGTCGCGACGCCGAGCCACCTGATCAATTCCGACATCTACACCGAGCTCGTGAAGGCCGGCTTCCGCCGCTCGGGCGTCTTCACGTACCGCCCGTACTGCGACGGCTGCCGCGCCTGCGTGCCGGTGCGCGTGCCGGTCGGCGAGTTCGCGCCGACGCGCACGCAGCGCAGGATGTGGAAGCGGCACCGCGCGCTGGTCGCGACAGTCTCGCCGCTGCACTACGACGAAGAGCACTACGCGCTCTACATGCGCTACCAGTCCGCGCGCCACGCAGGCGGCGGCATGGATCGCGACAGCCGCGACCAGTACGAACAATTCCTGCTGCAAAGCCGGATCAACTCGCGTCTCGTCGAATTCCGCGACCTCGACGCACCGGGCGGCGAACCCGGCAAGCTGCGGATGGTCAGCATGATCGACATCCTCGGCGACGGGCTGTCGTCGGTCTATACGTTCTTCGAGCCGGATGACCGGCACACGAGCTACGGCACCTACAACATCCTGTGGCAGATCGAGCAGGCGAAGAGCCTCGGGCTGCCCTACGTGTACCTCGGCTACTGGATCCGCGAGAGCCCGAAGATGGCCTACAAGGCGAACTTCCACCCGCTCGAAGGGCTGATCGACGGCCGCTGGAAGACGCTCGATCCGGAACGGATCGACCTGCCGCCCGTCGACGCGGCGCTGGCGCGCGCGCCCTTGCCGGGCGGGCATTCCGGCTCGGGCTGACGCGCGCCGCGGCGGCTACGAAGCAAAGCACGCCCGTGCCGCGCAACTCCCGGTAAAATAGCCGGTTGTCATTCATTCCGGCTGTCCGCCCAACTCCCGTGTTCAGTTCCCTCTACCCGCTGGCCCGCGCATCCCTGTTCAAAATGGATGCGGAAGACGCTCACCACCTTACGTTGCGCGCGCTCGGCGCGGCCGGTCGCACGGGCCTCGCCTGTGCGCTGTCGGCCCGCGTGCCCGACGCGCCGCGCACCGTGATGGGGCTCACGTTCCGCAACCCGGTCGGCCTCGCGGCCGGCCTCGACAAGGACGGCGCGGCCATCGACGGCCTCGCGGCGCTCGGCTTCGGCTTCATCGAGGTCGGCACGGTCACGCCGCGCCCGCAACCCGGCAACCCGCGCCCGCGGATGTTCCGGCTGCCGCAGGCCGAGGCGCTGATCAACCGGATGGGCTTCAACAACCACGGCGTCGACCAGTTCGTGAAGAACGTCCAGGCCGCCCGCTATCGCGGCATCCTCGGCCTGAACATCGGCAAGAACGCCGACACGCCGATCGAACGCGCCGCCGAGGATTACCTGTACTGCCTCGAGCGCGTGTACCCGTTCGCGAGCTACGTGACGATCAACATCTCGTCGCCGAACACGAAGAACCTGCGCCAGTTGCAGGGCGCGGGCGAGCTCGACGCACTGCTCGCCGCGCTGAAAGACAAGCAGCAGCGCCTGGCCGATCTGCACGGCAAGCTCGTGCCGCTCGCGCTGAAGATCGCGCCCGATCTCGACGACGAACAGGTCAAGGAAATCGGCGATACGCTGCTGCGTCACAAGATCGAAGCGGTGATCGCCACCAATACGACGCTGTCGCGCGCGGCCGTCCAGGGCCTGCCGCACGCGGACGAAGCCGGCGGCCTGTCGGGCCGCCCGGTGTTCGACGCGTCGAACGAAGTGATCCGCAAGCTGCATGCGGAAGTCGGCAACGACGTGCCGATCATCGGCGTCGGCGGCATTTTCTCGGGCGAGGACGCCCGTGCGAAGCTGGCGGCCGGCGCGGCGCTCGTCCAGCTCTATACCGGCTTCATCTATCGCGGCCCGGCACTCGTATCCGAATGCGTGAAGGCGATCGCCCGCGAACGCAGCGCGTAATATAGGCATAAACAAACTGTATTTAATGATCGATAGCGTTTTTGCTATCATCGGCTTCACGATCAGAATCATTGACCCGGACAGGGCAAGGACACACACGATGAAATTTTCGCTGCTGAAGAAGTTGCTGGTTGCCGGCGTGATCGGCACGTCGTTCGCCGCGGCGACCGCCCACGCGGCCGACCTCCTCGACCAGGTCAAACAACGTGGCACGCTGCGCGTCGGCCTCGAGGGCACGTTCCCGCCGTTCAACTCGAAGAGCCCGCAAGGCGAGCTCGTCGGCTTCGACGTCGACATCGCGAAGGCCGTCGCCGCGAAGCTCGGCGTGAAGGCCGAATTCGTGACGACCGAATGGAGCGGCATCATCGCGGGCCTGCAGGCCGGCAAGTTCGACGTGATCGCCAACCAGGTCGGCATCACCGACAAGCGCAAGGAAACGCTCGACTTCTCGCCGGCGTACACGTACTCGTCCGCGCAGCTGATCCAGCGCAAGGACGACACGCGCCAGTTCAAGTCGCTGGAAGACCTGAAGGGCAAGAAGCTCGGCGTCGCGCTCGGCACGAACTACATGGACATGGCGAAATCGGTGCCGGGCATCGACGTGAAGACGTACCCGGGCGCGCCCGAGTACCTGCGCGATCTCGCGGCCGGCCGCCTCGACGCGGCGCTCAACGACCGCCTGATGCTCGCGTACCTGACGAAGAATTCGCAGCTGCCGCTGCGCCCGGGCGCGAACGTCGGTTCGGCGAACCCGTCGGGCATCCCGTTCAAGAAGGGCAACCCGAAGTTCCAGAAGGCGATCGACGACGCGATGGCGCAACTCGAGGCCGACGGCACGTTCACGAAGATCTCCGACAAGTGGTTC
>NZ_BCPO01000041.1:0-41476 GCF_016586105.1 Burkholderia sp. E168m15 | reverse complement strand
GACGAAACCGATCAAGTAAGCACGCCTGCATTTCCCGCCTGACGGCGGGCCGGAAAGGGCGGCATCCGCAACGATGCCGCCCTTTGTTTTATCGGCCCGGTTTATGATTGCGCTTTCGCGCACGCATTCGATTCGCACTCCATGTCGACAACGTCCCTGCTCGTCCAATCGCTGCCGGTGCTCGCCCAGGGCGCCGTCCTGACCGTCAAGTTCGCCGTGCTGTCGATGGTGTTCGGCCTGCTTGGCGCCGTCGTGCTCGCGATGATGGGCATCCGGCAGAGCGAAGCGCTCGACGGCTTCGAGCGCATCTGGGTCAACGCGCTCGCGTGGCTGGCACGCGCGTACGTGAGCCTGATGCGCGGCACGCCGCTGCTCGTGCAGATCTTCGTCATCTATTACGGGCTGCCGAGCCTCGGCATCTCGCTCGATCCGACGCCGGCCGGCGTCATCGCGCTGTCCGCGAACGTCGCGGCCTACATGTCGGAAAGCATGCGCGGCGCGATCAACGGGATCGCGCGCGGCCAGTGGCTCGCCGCGTACAGCCTCGGGCTGTCGTGGGGGCAGACGCTGCGCTACGTGATCGGCCCGCAGGCGCTGCGCATCGCGGTGCCGAGCCTGTCGAACAGCCTGATCAGCCTGATCAAGGACACGTCGCTCGTGTCCGTGATCACTGTGACCGAACTGCTGCGCAGCGCGCAGGAAGTGATCGCGGCGACCTATCAGCCGCTGCCGCTCTATCTCGCCGCCGCGGCCGTGTACTGGGTCCTGTGCCAGATCCTCGAATGGGTGCAGCGCTGGTACGAAAAGCGCCTGTCGCTGCCGTCGCGGCATTGAGCCGCGCCGTTGCGCCGGGCCGCGCTCGCGGCGCCGGCGCCCGCCTTCCCGCCTGTTCCGTCTATTCGCCCGAATAACGCACGCCGAGCACCGCGCGCGCCGCATCGGTCATCGCGATCATCTGCCGCGAATGGTCGTGCGTCACGATCGGGCTTTCGGTTTCGCCCGCGCGCAGCAGGTCGCAGAAATGCGCGGTTTCGTAGTTCAGCCCGCCGCCTTCGGCCCGCGCATCGAGTTCGACGGTACGCCCGTCCGCATAGCGGATCGTCGCGCGCTCGGGGTTCCACCACTTCTCGTGAATCGTCACGTGGCCGCCCGCCGCGGCGATCAGTGCATCGCCGCGCCCCATCACGTCCAGGCCGCAAAAGAGCTGCGCGATCCCGCCGTTCGCATGCACGCTGTTCAGGCTCGCGAACAGGTCGACACCTGTCGCACCGACGCGGCCGAGCGTCTGCACGTCGCGCGCGGCGCCGAGCCAGTCGACGGCAAGAAACGCCTCGTAGATGCCGATGTCGAGCAACGCGCCGCCCGCACGATCGAGCCGATAGACGGAATGGTCCTCCGGCACCGACGACGATGCGCAGCCCGCCCGCACGAGCCGGATCTCGCCGATCGGATCGTCACGCAGGTGCACACGCAACCGACGGTACAGCGGGAAGAATGGCGGCTTCATCGCCTCCATGAAGAGCAGCCCGGCATCGCGCGCCGCGTGCAGCACCGTGTCGAGTTGCGCGGCGTTCAGCGCCGCGGGTTTCTCGCACAGCACGGCCTTGCCAGCAGCCAGTGCGGCCAGCGTGTACTGCGCGTGACTGTCATGGAGCGTCGCGATGTAGACCGCGTCGATCTCGTCGCTCGCGAGGAGCGCGTCGAGGCTCGCGGCAGGCGTGCCGCCGTATGTCTCGCAGAAGGCGGCCGCTGCGTCGGCGCGGCGGGCCCAGGCGCCGGCGAGCGTGGCGCCCGGCACGTGGGCGAGGCTTTGCGCGAAGCGGCGCGCAATGCTGCCTGCACCGACGATGCCGAAGCGCACAGGGCGATGGTCGTTGTCGTTCATCCTGATCTTCCGTGTCGGTCGTATGACGGTAGCCGGCACGCTGCCGGCCGGCCGTCATGATAAACGGCCCGGCGGCACACGGATGAGCGACACGTGCCGCGTCAGGCACGCACCGGCACGTCGACCGAGAAATCGCGCGAAATCTCGTCCGCGCTGAAATCGATCAGCGCCAGCGACGCCGCTTCGGCTTCGCGCGGGTCGCGCCGCTCGATCGCATCGACGACCCGCGCATGCGCCTTCACCGCGATGTCGTGCGCGCCTTCCTTCTGCACGACGCGCGGATTCACGAGACGCACTGCTCCGCGCACGATCGCCGCCATCTGCTGGAAGAACTGGTTGCCGCTCGCCTGGACGATCCGCGTATGCAGCAGCTCGTCCGCCGTGTCGTAGCCGGGGTCGCCCGGCTGCAGCACCTTGAACGCGTCGAACGCTTCGCGAATGCCCGCAATGTCGGCCGCCGTCGCACGCACCGCCGCCTGCGCGGTCGCGCGTGGTTCGATCAGCATCCGGAATTCGATGACGTCGCGCATGAACTGCGGATCGGGCTTTGCCCGAAATCGCCAGCTCACGACGTCTTCGTCGATCATCCGCCAGTCGCGCATCGGCCGCACGCGCGTCCCGACTTTCGGACGCACGTCGAGCATGTCGCGCGCAAGCAACATCGATAACGCTTCCCGCATCACCGTGCGGCTCACATCGAACTCTTTCGACAGCACGTCCTGCGGCGGCAAGATGCCGCCGTACTTGTCTTCGACGATACCCGCGACAAGCCCATCCATCACTTTGGCGACCAGTGACCGGTCTTTGCCCTGCTCCATGACACCTCCCCGTGCGTCGATTTGCGAACACCTGCTCCGCAGTTCCGCCGGCCCTGGTTACTACTCTGTTCTTATGATCTATAAGTTGATGAGTTCGACGATATTTCGCTATCTGGTAAACACCTGACAGGGTTATCCCTCTTTTGAACGAGGTGATTTATACGGCTAAAAAAAAGGCCCGGGAAGCGCGCCGCGCCTGCCGGACCCCGGTTTCCACAAGATTTAACCATCCAATCCATGACGGCCGATACCGCGCCGTTACGGACTGCTTCTCATTCAGTTTTAGCCAGCCGGATAAACGATCGTTTCAACGCCGTTTTCCGTGCCAAGCAAGCACAGATTCGCGCCGCGTTCGGCGAACAGACCGACCGTCACGACGCCCGGCCATGCATTCACCTGCGCTTCGAAACCGCGCGGATCGGCGATCTGCAGGCCCTTCACGTCGATGATCTCGTTGCCGTTGTCGGTGATGTAGGGCGCGCCGTCCTTCGTCACGCGCAGCACGGGCACGCCGCCGAGCGCGGTCACGCGCCGGCCGATCGCCGTGCGCGCCATCGGCACGACCTCGATCGGCAGCGGGAACGCGCCGAGCACCGGCACGCGCTTGCTGGCGTCCGCGATGCAGACGAACGTGTCGGCCACCGACGCGACGATCTTCTCACGCGTCAGCGCGCCGCCGCCGCCCTTGATCATCGCGCCGCCGGCGTCGATCTCGTCGGCGCCGTCGACGTACACCTGCAGCGACTCGATCTCGTTCAGGTCGAACACCTTGATGCCGTGCGATTTCAGGCGTTCGGTCGTGGCAATCGAGCTCGACACGGCGCCGCGATAGCGCGATTTGACGGCGGCGAGCGCGTCGATGAAGCAGTTGGCGGTCGAGCCGGTGCCGACACCGATCACGGCGCCTTCCGGCACGTTCTGGATCACGTAATCGGCGGCGGCCTGGCCGACGAGGCGTTTGAGTTCGTCTTGAGTCATGGCGTGGTAATGCTGCGGGATTGCGGAAAACCGCCAGTTTACCGGAGTCGGCGGACGTCCCCGCGTTTTTCGGCGTGCGCCGCGCCGCGTATTCAGGGTGTGTCGGCCGCCGGCGCGGGATCGGCCGCTTGCGTGCCGGGGAAGTACTTGTCGAGCAGCGCCTGCGCGATCGCGTCGCTTTCCGCGTCCGGATTGCCCGCGTAATCGGACGGTCGGAAATGCATCTGAAACGCTGCGAACACGCGTCGCGTACGCGTGTCGAGCACGCCGTCGGTCGGCACGTCGTAGCCGTAGCGCGCGAGCTTGAGCTGCAATTCGCGCACGTCGACCGGCGCGTGCGGGTCGCGGCCCGCGAGCCGCGCGGCGACGGTCGCGTCGTCCGGCCACGCGCCGACGCCGGCTTGCGCGAGCGCATGCCACGGGAACAGCGGGCCGGGATCGATCTTGCGTTGAGGCGCGATATCGCTGTGCCCGACCACGCGCGTCGGCGGAATGCCGTAGCGCGCGACGATGTCCTTCGACAGGCGGGTCAGTGCGTCGACCTGTTCGGGCGGATATGGCTGCCAGGTGCGATGCTGCGGATCGAGCGGGCCGCGGTTCACGTTCTCGATGCCGATCGATACCGCGTTCAGCTCGGTCGTGCCCTGCCACTCGCTGACGCCCGCGTGCCACGCGCGCCGCGCTTCCGGAACGAGCTGGTAGACGACGGGCATCCCGCGTTCGGCGCGCGGCTGCGGCGGGATGACGTAATGCACGCTGACCGAGTCGCCCGTCAACGTGCGCAGCGATTTCGTCTCGTCGCTTTCCGTGTAATGCATGACGAGAAAGCGGATCCGCGAATCGGCGCCGCGCGCGTGCAGGCTCGTGTCGGCGTAGTAGGTGCCGCGTTCGACGAGCGACGGCGACGTGCAGGCCGCCAGCAGGCCGAACACGGCGCAGCAGGCGCCAATACGAAACAGGGTCATCGGTCGCGGGTTCCGGAGAGCCGCGTGCCGCCTTGCATCGGGGCACGCGTCGTGCGGGTCATTCGACGCCCGCGCATCGCGCGCGGGACGGGCGGGTCAGCCCCGGGTCAGCCCCGGGGTTCAGCCCGAAGGTTCAGCCCTTCACGCGCCGCTGACGCACGGCTTCGTACAGGCAGACACCGCTGGCGACCGACACGTTCAGGCTTTCCACACTGCCGGCCATCGGGATGCTCATCACTTCGTCGCAGGTATCGCGCGTGAGCCGGCGCATGCCTTCGCCTTCCGCGCCCATCACGAGCGCGACCGGGCCGTCAAGCTTCGTTTCGTAGAGCGTCGCCGGCGCCTCGTCCGACGTGCCGATGATCCATACCCCCGCTTCCTTCAGCTCGCGCAGCGCGCGGGCGAGGTTCGTCACCGTGATGTACGGCACCGTGTCGGCCGCGCCGCTCGCCACCTTGGCCGCGGTCGCGTTCAGGCCGACCGCGCGGTCACGCGGTGCGATCACCGCATGCGCGCCGGCCGAATCGGCGACCCGCAGGCACGCGCCGAGGTTGTGCGGATCGGTGACGCCGTCGAGCACGAGCAGCAGCGCGGGCCCGTTGATGCCGTCGAGCAGCTCGGACAGGTTCTGCGCAAGCGGCATGTCCTCGACGCGCGCGACGACACCCTGATGGCGCTCGGTGTGCGCGAGGCCCCACAGGCGCGTTTCGTCGGCTGCGATCAGCCGCACGCCCGCTTCCTTCGCGGCGTGCAGGAAGTCCTGCATGCGGCGGTCGCGGCGCGTCTGGTCGTACAGCACCTCCGCCACCGTCGATGCATCGTGCCGCAAACGTGCGGTCACCGCATGAAAACCGTAAAGAACCTTCAGACGTGACATGACTGGAACAACCTTCGATCAAACGTGCGGCCGCGCGACGTGCGCAGCCGCGATCCATGGAAAAGGAAAGCGCCGCGTGGCCGGCCGATGACCGGTGACGCGGCGTCTCTCGATACTGCAGGGCGTGCGCGTACGCCGCCCCGAACACTCAATACTTCTTGCGGGCGCGAGCCTTCTTCGCAGTCGGCTTCGCGGGTGCGCCACCGCCAGCACCGCCGCTCTTCTTCGCGGCGCCACGCGCGGCGCGCGCTTCCTGCACCGCGACGCTCGGCGCGCTCGCGGCCTTCTTGCGACGCGGCACGGTTTCCTCCACCGGCGGCAGCGCACGCACGCGCGGGCCATTGCCGCTGCCGTTGCCGTTGCGATCGATGCCGGCAGCTGGCGCGGGCGACGGACGCGGCGCCTTCACCGGCGTATCGCGCACGAGGCGGAAATCGATCTTGCGCGCATCGAGATCGACGCGGCTCACCTGCACGCGCACGCGATCCGACAGGCGATAGCGGATGCCCGTGCGTTCGCCGCGCAGCTCGTTCTTGATCTCGTCGTACTGGAAGTAGTCCGAGCCGAGTTCCGTCACGTGCACGAGCCCTTCGATGAACAGCGTGTCGAGCTGCACGAAGATGCCGAACGACGTCACGCCGTTCACCATCCCGCCATACTCCTCGCCGAGCTTGTCGCGCATGAAGTAGCACTTGAGCCACGCTTCGACGTCGCGCGACGCCTCGTCCGCACGGCGCTCGTTCGCCGAGCAGTGCAAGCCGAGCTCTTCCCAGATCGCCGTGTTCGAGCGCGAGCGGTTGCGCGCTTCGTCGTCGGCCTGCTGCATCGCGCGGGCGCGCGGCGACAGCGCGGTGTTCAGCTCGAAGCCTTCCGGCGCCTTCGGCGTGTACTTCTTGCCCGACAGGATCGCGTAGATCGCACGGTGCGTGAGCAGGTCCGGATAGCGGCGGATCGGGCTCGTGAAGTGCGCGTACGCCTCGTACGCGAGGCCGAAGTGACCGATGTTGTCCGGACTGTAGACCGCCTGCTGCATCGAGCGCAGCAGCATCGGCTGTAGCATCTGCGCGTCCGGCCGGTCGCGGATCTGCGCCATCAGCGCCGCGTAGTCGCTCGCATGCGGCTTGTCGCCGCCGCCGAGCGACAGGCCCATGCCGCGCAGGAACGCGCGCAGGTTCTCGAGCTTCTCCGGCGTCGGCCCCGCGTGCACGCGGTACAGGCCCGGATGCTTGTTGCGCTTCAGGAAATCGGCCGCGCAGACGTTCGCGGCCAGCATGCATTCCTCGATCAGCTTGTGCGCGTCGTTGCGCTGGCGCGGCACGATCTGCTCGATCTTGCCCTGCGAGTTGCAGACGATGTAGGTCTCGGTCGTGTCGAAGTCGATCGCACCGCGCTTTTGACGGGCGGCGAACAGCGACTTGTAGACGCCGTACAGATCCTGCAGGTGCGGCAGCAGATCGGCGCGGCGCGCGGCCTCCGGCCCCTTCGTGTTCGACAGCACGGCCGCGACTTCGGTGTACGTGAGGCGCGCCGCCGAATGGATCATGGCCGGGTAGAACTGGTAGGCCTTGATCTCGCCGCGCGCGGTGATCACCATGTCGCATGCGAGCACGCAGCGATCGACCTGCGGATTCAGCGAACAGAGGCCGTTCGACAGCTTCTCCGGCAGCATCGGAATCACGCGACGCGGGAAGTAGACCGACGTGCTGCGCTCGAGCGCGTCGGCGTCGAGCCCGCTACCCGGCTGTACGTAGTGCGACACGTCGGCGATCGCGACGATCAACCGGAAGCCGTCGCCGCGGCCGACCTTGACCGGCTCGCAGTAGACGGCATCGTCGAAGTCACGGGCGTCCTCGCCGTCGATCGTCACGAGCGGCACGTCGCGCAGGTCGACGCGGAAACGCAGGTCGGCCGGGCGCACCTTGTCGGGCAGCGCCGCGGCTTCGTCGAGCGCCGACTGGCTGAATTCGTGCGGCACACCGTACTTGCGCACCGCGATTTCGATTTCCATGCCCGGATCGTCGATATCGCCGAGCACTTCGACGACACGGCCGAGCGGCTGCGAATGACGGCTCGGGAAATCGGTCAGCTCGACGACGACGACCTGCCCGACCTTCGCCTTCTTCACGTTCTGGGTGATCAGGATGTCGTGGCCGATGCGCTTGTCTTCCGGCGCGACGATCAGCGCACCGTTCTCGTTCAGCAGGCGGCCGATCACGCGCTTGTTCGCGCGTTCCGTGACTTCGACGACGTGCCCTTCCGGGCGGCCGCGGCGATCGTAGCCGACGATCCGCGCGAGCACGCGGTCGTTGTGCATCACCTTCTGCATTTCGCCGTTCGGCAAGAACAGGTCGTCCTGGCCGTCGTCGCGGATCACGAACCCGTAGCCGTCGCGATGCCCCTGCACGCGCCCGGCGACGAAATTCGACGGATGGGTCAACTGGTAGTGGCCACGCTTGTCGAGGCGGATCTGGCCGTCGCGCTCCATCGCGGCGACACGCCGGAAGAACCCCTCGCGCTCTTGACGCTTGATCGACAGGGCTTCGGCGATGTCGTTGGCGGCCAGCGGCGCGTCGCTCGTACGCAGCACGCCGAGAATCTCTTCACGGCTCGGAATGGGGTACGGATATTTGCTCAAGGGTTTGTCGATGATTGTTCTCGTTGCGTTGACTGATGGTGCACGGCATCAACATAGAGGTGTCCGTCAGACAGTTCTATATTGACGGCGGCGGGTCATTCTATCACCCGCCTGTGTCGCCAAAAGACGGGAATGCCGCCAGCACGCGCGGCGACGGCCTGTTTGCGATGCATCGCAAAAAAGTGTTGACAGGGTTAATTGGGGCGCTATAATTTCGCTTCTTTGCAGCAAGCAGCTACTGCAAAACGTGCCCAGGTGGCGGAATTGGTAGACGCACTAGGTTCAGGTCCTAGCGGTGGCAACATCGTGGAGGTTCGAGTCCTCTCCTGGGCACCACTTGATTTATAAAAAAGGTCGGCTTTTGCCGGCCTTTTTTCATTTCGGCGCTTGCATCGCGAGTGCCCGTCCTCGGCCCTTATGTCGGCCGCTCCGATCGATAGCAGAATTTATCGGTTATCAATCGCGCTCCCCGTTGTTACGTTAGCCGCCTCGCTTTCAACGCATCCAACGAGGAGCACCCTTCATGACGTCGATGAACCGCCGCGCATTCGCGCGCGCGATGCTGGCCGCGGGCCTCGCTGCCGCAGGTGTCCGCGCGCACGCGGAGAACGCGCCGGCCACGCTGCGCATCGGTTACCAGAAGTCGTCGACGCTGATCACGCTGCTCAAGACGCGCGGCACGCTCGAGCAGGCGCTGACGCCGCTCGGCCTGCGCGTGTCATGGCATGAATTCGCGAGCGGATTGCCACTGACCGAAGCGCTCAATGTCGGCGCCGTCGACTTCAGCGCGGACGTGGCCGATACGGTGCCGGTCTTCGCGCAGGCCGCGCATGCGCGTTTCGTGTACGTCGCGCAGGAGGCACCTTCGCCGAAGGCGCAGGCGATCGTCGTCAAGCAGGACAGCGCGCTGCGCACGCTCGCCGATCTCAACGGCCGGCGTATCGCGGTCACGAAGGCGGCCGGCAGCCACTACCTGCTGCTTGCCGCGCTCGCCCGCGCGAAGCTCGCGCCCGCCGACGTGGCGATCCATTACCTGACACCCGCAGACGGCCGCGCCGCGTTCGAGCGCGGCAGCGTCGACGCATGGATCACGTGGGATCCGTATGTCGCGTCGGTCGACCGGAATCACGACGTACGGATTCTGGCCGACGGCGACGGACTCGCGTCGTACCAACGCTACTACCTCGCGTCGAGCAGCTTCGCCGCCGCACGCCCCGATGTCATCCAGATCCTGTTCGACCAACTGTCGCAGGCCGGCGCGTGGCTGCGCGACCATCCGCAGGAGGCCGCGAACACGCTCGCGCCGATCTGGGGGCTCGATGCCGCGACGATCGCACGTGCGAATGCGCGACGCAGCTATCTCGTCCGCGCGGTGGTCACGCAAAACTTCGGTGAACAGCAGAAGATCGCCGACACGTTCCTTGCGGCCGGGCTGCTGCCCGCCCGCGTCGATACGAGCCAGGCGCAGCGCTGGAATTTCACGACGAAGCGCGCGGAGCCGGTCGGCGCGTGACGGTCGGCGGCGCAAGGCGCGCAATATTTTTGCCGCTCCGGATGAAATTGTGTTGACAGACTTCGCCGGCACGCTACAATAGCGGTCTTCGCACTGCAGTAAGCGAAACGTGCCCAGGTGGCGGAATTGGTAGACGCACTAGGTTCAGGTCCTAGCGGTGGCAACATCGTGGAGGTTCGAGTCCTCTCCTGGGCACCACTTGATTTATAAAAAAGGTCGGCTTTTGCCGGCCTTTTTTCATTTCCGGTGCACAAATCGATATGTGTGCTCGTGTCGACGCATTTACCCCGCCGACATCACACCGCACATCGAGGAGGCGCGTCAGCCGTCACGGGCCATGCACTCGCCGGTTCGGCAATCAAGCCACCCGGATTAATATTTTCGTCCGCCCCTCAAATTCTGTTGACAGATTCTCCGGGCACGCTAGAATAGCGGTCTTCGCACTGCAGCAAGCGAAACGTGCCCAGGTGGCGGAATTGGTAGACGCACTAGGTTCAGGTCCTAGCGGTGGCAACATCGTGGAGGTTCGAGTCCTCTCCTGGGCACCACTTGATTTATAAAAAGGTCGGCTTCTAGCCGGCCTTTTTTCGTTTCCGGCCCCGGAATCGGACATGCTCCGGGATTTCCGTATCGCATATCTATCCTCCTCTCATTGCCCCGCCCCGCAGTGCTTCGATCGGTTCAGCACCCTCATTCCTTCACTTCACTCCGCTCCGCACGAATCTCCCGTCGTAGAAAAACCGGGATTTCCCTAGGCTGACAGGCCGTCGCTCACGCGGTTAAATAAATCAACGTGATTTATTTAATGCGCCGCCGAACGGCGCACCATGGAAGGAGACGCCATGAGAAGCCCGCACTTCGGCCAGGGAAGCAATTCGGCCAACGTGCGCCGTTACAACGAGCGCCTGCTGCTGAAGACGCTGCGCCGCGCGGGCAGCGCGTCGAAGGCCGACCTCGCCCGTCTCGCGAACATGACGGGTACGGCGGTCGGCAGCATCATCGGGTCGCTCGCCGACGCGAAGCTGATCGAATTCGCTGGCCGCACCGAAGGCCAGCGCGGCCAGCCCGCTTCGCTGATCCGCCTCGATCCGCGCGGTGCGTTCGGCATCGGCGTCCATCTCGACCGGATGCGCATCGAGACGGCGCTCGTCAACTTCGCGGGCGACGTGCTCGGCCGCCGCTCGCACGACACGCTGCTTCCCCCGCCCGCCGACGTGCTCGAGATCGTTCGTCACGACATCGACGCGATGCAGGCCCTCCTCCCCGACCATGAACGCGCGCGCCTGACCGGCGTCGGCGTCGCGCAGCCGTACAACCTCGGCGCGTGGATGCGCGAGCTCGGCCTCGCGCCCGACACGTTCCGCGCGTGGGAAGACGTCGATTTCGCGGCCGATCTCGGCCGCACGCTGTCGCTGCCCGTCTTCGGCGAGAACGACGGCAACGCGGCCGCGATCGCCGAACTGTTCTACGGATACGGCCGGCAGTGCGACGACTTCGTCTACCTGTTCATCGGGCCGGCGATCGGCGGCGGCATCGCGATCGACGGCGACTGCCTGCGCGGCGTGACCGGCAATGCCGGCGACATCGCGGTGATTCCGGTGCCGCCCAGCCGGCTGGCCTCCGCGCCGCCGCCGCGCGGCCCGTGGGACATCCTGCTCGCACGCGCCTCGCTGCACGCGCTCGTGCGCCACTTGCGCCATCACGGCGAGACGGTCGAGAACCGCGCCGATCTCGAAGCCTGCATCGCCCGCGGCCTGCCGGCCGTCGACGAATGGATCGACGACTGCGTCGACGCGCTTGCACCGGCGCTGCGCGCGGTGCTGTGCGTGATCGACGCGCCGGTGGTCGTGCTCGACGCCGACACCGATGCGGGCCTGCTCGACGCGGTCACGACCCGCCTGCGCGCCGCGCTCGTGGCCACCGCGCCCGAGGCCCGCGGTACGCCCGTGCTCGTGCGCGGCACGTTCGGCGCCGACGCCGGCGCGATCGGCGCCGCCACGCTGCCGATGTTTTTCAACTTCTCCCCGCGGGCCGGCATCCTCAAGGGCGCCCGCACCGATTCGCAGGAGGTCCACCATGTCGCGTTCTGAGTCGCCCCGCCCGCTGCTCGAGATGCGCGGGATCAGCAAGACGTTCCCGGCCGTGCGCGCGCTCGACAACGTCAGCCTGACCGTCTATCCGGGCGAAATCCATTCGCTGATGGGCGAGAACGGCGCGGGCAAATCGACGCTGATGAAGATCCTGTCGGGCGCCTACCGCGCCGACGCCGGCGGCGAGATCCTGATCGACGGCCAACGCATCGAGATCGACGGCCCGCTCGCCGCACGCGATGCCGGCGTCGCGGTGATCTACCAGGAGTTGTGCCTGTCGCCGAACCTGACCGTCGCGGAAAACATCTACGTCGGCCGCGAACTGCGCCGCGGCAACCGGCGCTGGGGCACGATCGACCGCGCGGCGATGGCGCGCGGCTGCCAGGACGTGCTCGCGCGCCTGGGTGCCCCGTTCGGGCCCGACACGCTCGTCGACACGCTGTCGATCGCCGAACAGCAGCTCGTCGAAATCGCCCGCGCCGTGCACACGCGCGCCCGCATCCTCGTGATGGACGAGCCGACCACGCCGCTGTCGTCGCGCGAAACCGAACACCTGTTCCGCCTGATCCGCCAGTTGCGCGAGGAAGGTCTCGCGATCATCTACATCAGCCACCGGATGGCGGAGATCTACGAACTGTCCGACCGCGTGTCGGTGCTGCGCGACGGCGCGTACGTCGGCACGCTGGAGCGCGCGTCGCTGTCGGCCGAGCGGCTCGTCGCGATGATGGTCGGCCGCGACATCTCCGGTTTCTACAAGAAGGAACACGCGCCGTACGACCCCGGCCACCTGCTGCTGTCGGTCCGCGACATCGCCGACGGTGCGCGTGTTCGCGGCTGCAGCCTCGACCTGCATGCCGGCGAAGTACTCGGCATCGCGGGGCTCGTCGGCGCAGGCCGCACCGAGCTCGCGCGGCTGATCTTCGGGGCCGAGGCGCGCGTGCGCGGCGACGTGAAGCTGGGCGAGCGCACGTTCGGCGCGCACTCGCCGCGCGACGCGATCGACGCGGGCCTCGTCTACCTGACCGAAGACCGCAAGCGCCAGGGCCTGTTCCTCGACATGAGCGTACGCGACAACATCAACATCTCGGTGTGCAACCGCGATGCGCGGCTCGGTGCGCTCGACCTCGCGCGCGGCGCCGAACGGGCACGCGACGCCATCGCGTCACTGTCGATCCGGGTGCCGCACGCGAACGTCAACGTCGGCGCGCTGTCCGGCGGCAACCAGCAGAAAGTGCTGCTGTCGCGCCTGCTCGAGACGAAGCCGCGCGTGCTGATTCTCGACGAACCGACACGCGGCGTCGACATCGGCGCGAAATCCGAGATCTACCGGATCATCAACGAACTGGCCCGTGCCGGCGTGGGCGTAATCGTGATCTCGAGCGAACTGCCGGAAATCATCGGCGTCGCCGACCGCGTGCTCGTGATGCGCGAAGGCGAGATCGCAGGCGAACTCGGCGGACACACGCATACGCCGATCACGCAGGAAGCGATCATCGCGCTCGCCACCGGCTCGCAGGCCGAACTGGCCGACGCGCACTGAGCGCCGCCCCTTTTCATTTCACTCTCACATTCAGGCTACCGAAATGATCAACCCGACCAAGCAGCGGAACCTCGCTTCCGCGACCGCCCACCCGGTCGCCAACCGTACGCCCCTGATGCGCGGCGCCGATCACCGCGCCCGCATGCAATCGCTGATCCGCACGGCCGGCATGCTGCCGGTGCTGCTGGTCCTGTGCGTCGGCTTCGGCTTCCTGACCGACGGCTTCTTTACGTTGCAGAACCTGTCGATCGTCACGCAACAGGCATCGATCAACATCGTGCTCGCCGCCGGCATGACGTTCGTGATCCTGACGGGCGGCATCGACCTGTCGGTCGGCTCGGTGCTCGCCGCCGCGGCCGTCGCGGCGCTCATCGCATCGACCATTCCCGGCTGGGGCTGGCTCGGCGTGCCGTTCGCGCTCATCGTCGGCCTCGTGTTCGGCGCGATCAACGGCGGGCTGATCTCGTTCCTGCGCCTGCCGCCATTCATCGTCACGCTCGGCGCAATGACGGCCGTGCGCGGCGTCGCACGCCTGATCGGCAACGACACGACCGTGTTCAACCCGCAACTGCCGTTCGCCTTCATCGGCAACGGCTCGATCCTCGGTGTGCCGTGGCTCGTCGTGATCGCGTGCGCGGTGATCGCGATCTCGTGGTTCATCCTGCGCCGCACGGTGCTCGGGATGCGGATCTATTCGGTCGGCGGCAACCCGGAGGCCGCACGTCTGTCGGGCATCAACGTGCGGGCGATCCAGATGTTCGTGTATGCGGCGTCGGGCCTGCTCGCCGGCCTCGGCGCGGTGATGTCGGCCGCGCGCCTGTATGCGGCCAACGGCCTGCAGCTCGGCCAGTCATACGAGCTCGACGCGATCGCCGCGGTGATCCTCGGCGGCACGAGCTTCGTCGGCGGCGTCGGCTCGATCGTCGGCACGCTGATCGGCGCGCTGATCATCGCGGTGCTGACCAACGGCCTCGTGCTGCTCGGCGTGTCCGATATCTGGCAATACATCATCAAGGGGCTGGTGATCATCGGCGCGGTCGCGCTCGACCGCTATCGCCAGCGCGACTCGGCCCGTACTTGACTCCCTTCCCTCATCGTTCAACCATCGGCGCGCAGGCAGGTCCTCCTGCGCGCGTTCACCAACAGACCTCACGGAGACACAACGACATGTTCAAGCATACCGCCGCCCTGACCGCCGTCGCCTGCGCACTCGCCTTCGGCGCTGCCGCCGCCCATGCAGCCGACAAGCCGCTGAAATCGATCGGCGTCACGGTCGGCTCGCTCGGCAACCCGTATTTCGTCACGATCGTGAAAGGCGCCGAAGCGCGCGCGAAGCAACTCAACCCGAATGCGAAAGTCACGGCCGTCTCGGCCGACTACGACCTGAACAAGCAGTTCACGCAGATCGACAACTTCATTTCCGCGCACGTCGACATGATCCTGCTCAACGCGACCGACCCGAAGGCGATCGAGCCGGCGGTAAAGAAGGCGCAGGCGGCCGGCATCACGGTCGTCGCGGTGGACGTCGCGGCGGCCGGCGCGAACGCGACCGTGCAGACCAACAACGTGAAGGCCGGCGAACTCGCGTGCGACTACCTCGCGAAGAAGCTGAACGGCAAGGGCAACGTGATCATCGAGAACGGCCCGCAGGTGTCGGCCGTGATCGATCGCGTGAACGGCTGCAAGGCCGTGCTCGCGAAAAACGCCGGCATCAAGCTGCTGTCGAGCGACCAGGACGGCAAGGGCTCCCGCGAAGGCGGGATGAACGCGATGCAGGGCTACCTGACGCGCTTTCCGAAGCTCGACGGCGTGTTCACGATCAACGACCCGCAGGCGATCGGCAGCGATCTCGCGGCGAAACAGCTGAACCGCCCGAACATCGTGATCACGTCGGTCGACGGCGCGCCCGACATCGAGGTCGCACTCAAGTCGAACACGCTCGTGCAGGCGTCGTCGAGCCAGGACCCGTGGGCGATGGCGCAGCAAGCCGTCAACGTCGGCTACGGGATCATGAACGGCCAGAAGCCGGCCAATCCGATGATCCTGATCGAGCCGACGCTGATCACGCGCGACAACGTGAAGACCTACAAGGGCTGGAGCTCCCCGCGCTGATCACGCCGATCGCCCGCGAGGCCGGGCAGTGCCGGGCCGCGCCGCCACGCGCGACGCCCCGCACCGCCCGGCTGTTCAGATTCAGATCAACCGCTGTACGGCCGCGCGCGATGCCGCGGCGCAAGGTTTCCACATGACGACGACGTTTCCCCGCCTGATCGTGTTCGGCGAAGCGCTGACCGATTTCATCCGCGACGACGCGCAGCACTGGCACAGCGTCGCCGGCGGCTCGTGCTGGAACGTCGCGCGCGTCGGCGCGCGACTCGGCGTGCCGACGGCCTTCGCCGGCACGGTCAGCCGCGACACCTTCGGCGACGAGCTGATGCGCAAGAGCGCCGACGCGGGGCTCGACATGCGTTTCATCCGGCAAGTCGACCGCGCACCGCTGCTCGCGATGGTCGTCTCGAAGCAGCCGCCCCACTATTTCTTCATCGGCGAAAACAGCGCCGATCTCGCGTTCGATCCGGCCGATTTGCCGGTCGGCGCGTTCGACGCGGCCGACATCGTGCACGTCGGCTCGCTCGGCGTCGTGCGCGAGCCGCTCGCGTCGCGCCTGATCGAACTCGCGCAGGCCGCACGGGCGGCCGGCAAGCGGATCTCGTTCGATCCGAACTTCCGTGCGCCGATGGCCGCGCCGTCGTATCGCGACACGCTGCGCCGGCTGACCGCGCTCGCCGACTGGATCAAGGTATCCGACGAGGATCTGCGCGGGCTGTTTCCCGAACTCGACGAAGCGGCCGCACTCGCGCAGTTGCGTGCATGGGCGCCCGACGCGACGATGCTCGTCACGCGCGGCGCGGCCGGCATGCAGCTGCTGCATCGCGATACCGTGCTGTTCCAGCCGGCGCTCCCGGCCGAGGTGGCCGACACGGTCGGCTGCGGCGATGCGAGCATCGGCGGCTGGCTCGCGAGCCAGCTCGCCCGCCCCGAGGCATCGGCCGCCGAGCATCTGCGCTACGCGGCCGCGTGCGCGGCCGTCGCTTGTGAACATGCAGGCGCCTATGCGCCGACGGCTGCGGAAGTGGCCGACATGATCGAACGCACCACCGCCAACGCCGCGCTTTCGCAATAGACGGCGCGGACGCACCGTCACACAGGGCGCGTGCCGTCGCCGCCGTCCGGCGGTTTTCCGGCCTGCAGCAGTTGCAGGCTCTCGTCGACGCTGAGCTCCGACATCGCGTCGTCGTGCAACGTATCGTCCGCCGCACGGCGCAGCGCATGCAGCGCGTGCGTCTTGAGCCGGACGAGCGCGAGCCGCAGCCCGCGCGCCGCGCATTCGGCCGCGAACGTGCGCAACGATTCGATCGTCGTGCCGTCGACGTCCGGCGTTTCCTCGAGACTCACCATCACGATATGGGTGTCCGGCGCGGCCTTCATCAGCGCCCGCACGCGATTGAGCATCCGGTCCGCATTCGCGAAGAACAGCTGCGCCTCGGGCCGCACGATCAGCACGCCGGGCACCGGTTTCGCATCGGCGTGACTCGCGACGTCGACGAAATCGTGGCTGTCGCGCAACCGGCCGAGCACGCTGACGTTCGGCTCGGACAGCTTGCGCAGCGTCAGCAGCAGGCTCACGCCGATCGCCGCGAGCAGGCCGTGCAGCACGCCTAGCACGAGCACCGCGAGCAGCGCCGCGATCACGACGAGCCGGTCGCGATGCCAAGCCCAGTACGGCCGGAACACGGACGGATGCAGCGAATGGCTGACCGCGAAGATCACGATGGCCGCGAGCACGGGCTCGGGCGTACGCGCGAGTTGCGGCAGCAGCAGCCAGACGATCAGCGCGACCACGCCGGCCGCCCACATCCCCGCCAAACGCGACTGCGCACCGGCCGCCTCGTTCGCCGACGTCGCCGAATAGCCGGCGCCGACCGGCATCCCGTGCAGCAGCCCCGACACGAGGTTCGCGCAGCCGAGCGCGACGAGGTCGCGGTTCGGCGACACGGTATCGCCATGCTTCAGCGCGAAGTTGCGGATCGAACCGTACGACTCCGCATACAGGATCAGCATCAGCGCAAATGCGAGCTCGACCGTCTGCATCCACGCATTGCGGTCGAGATGCGGCAAGCCGAATTCGAGGTGCCGGAAATCGATATGGCCGACGATCGCGATTCCGTACCGCTGCCAGTCGACCACGTAACCCGCCGCGATCGACAGCACGATCACGATGAGCGTCGCGGGCACGCGCGCGCCGCGGCCGAGCACGAACAACAGCGCAAGTGCCGTCGCACCGACCACGACGCTCGCGAGATTCGCGTGCGGCGCACCGGCGAGCAGGTCGAGCGCGACGTGCGGCGCATCGCTGTGCTGTACGGAAATCGCGAGAATCTTCGGCAACTGCTTGATGACGATCGTCAGCGCGAGACCGAACGTGAAGCCGCGCAGCACGGGCCGCGCGACGAAATCCGACATGCCGCCGAGCCGCGCGACACCGGCCAGGATGAACAGCACGCCGGTCGTCGCGACGAGCGCCGCCGCGAGCGCGAGCTGCGCGGCCAGCGCCATCCCCGATTCGGCGAGCACGGTCGCCGCGAGCACCGCGGCCGACGATGACGTCGACGATACGATCGCGAAGCGGCTGCTGCCGGTCAACGCATAGACGACGAGCCCTGACAGCAGCGCGATCAGGCCGGCCTGCGGCGGCAGGTTGGCCAGCCCCGCATACGCGACCGCCTCGGGAATCAGCAGGCCGGCAATCGACAGGCCGGCCAGCGCATCGAGGCTGACGCGCCGCGGGCGCGGCGCGGGCGGCGTGTCGAGCGCGACGAAATGGTCGGGATGCTGCGGGCCGGCGTCGGGGCGAATCGGAGCGGTCGTCATGAGACGGCGGAGCCGTGAGCCGGTCAGGGCTTCACGGCAATCACGCCCGACCAGCCGGGCAGATAGCGCGCATCCTGCTCGTGCGCGCGCTGCAGCGCGATATCGAGCGCCTTCGCGAAGTTCTTGCGGATCTGGTCGAGCGACACGTGCTGGCGCAGATAGTCGGCCCACAGGAATTCGCTGAACGGCGTCGCGTCCTTCGCGTAGCCGCCCGCCGTGCGCAGTTCGCCGGCGAGGCTGCGGTACGGATCGTCCTCGAGCCCCGTCAGCACCTTCGGCAAATGCGCATAGTCGCGCCGCGAGCCGTCCGGGCCGAACGGATGCACCCACTGGTTGTGTTCCATCATCCGCCAGAAGATCGTGTCGTCGAGCCACGACAGATCCTTCAGCAGCATCGCGTTCACGCGCGCCTCGCCCTCCTCGATCAGCGCGAGGCCGAGATGGTGATGATCGGTGATGTAGTGCAGTCCGTCCGGGCCGAGCACGGCCGGGAACCAGTGCGATTCGATCGCGGCCTTGCGGGCGCGCTTGTTCAGCGCCTTCCAGTGCTTGCGCTTCGCCTTGACTTCGCGGTAGCCCACCGTCATCTGGGTCGGACGCAGCGCGTCGAGCCTGACGGGAATGAGATGAACGTCGTTGCCGAGTGCCATGGTCGTACCCCATGTTGCAAATTCCGGCAACGATACTCCTGATCCCGGGCGCCGTTAATCCGTCATGACCGCGATACGCGTCCGGTTGACGATCTCCGACACCTGGCCTGCACGACGCCGCGCTACGCGCGCAAATCGTCGCGTTCGAGACGATGACGAATGTAAGGAATGCCGTCGTGCACGATGCTCACGCGCCGCATGCCGAGCTTGCGCGCCACGTTCAGCGAGCCGCTGTTGGCCTCCGCGATATCGGCGATCACGCGCGGCAGGCGCACGGTGTCGAACGCGTGCCGCACGACGGCCGCCGCGGCTTCGCTCGCGATGCCGCGCCCCCATGTCGCACGCACGAGCCGCCAGCCGATCTCGACGTCGCGCGACCCGTCCTTGTAGTCGGGAATCAGCAGCATCCAGCCGACGAACACGTCGGGCGCGGCCTTCTCGAAGATCGACCAGTAGCCGAGGCCCGGCGGATAGTCGCACGTGATCCGGTGCGTGACGAAGCGGCGATGCTCGACGGGGTCGTGCCACGGGCCCGCGATGTGGCGCGTGACTTCGGGATCGCGATCCATCTCGATGCACGCATCGAGATCGGCCAGCACGCGCGGACGCAGCCACAGCCTCGCGGTTTCGAGCACGGGCAACGGGTCGGCGGAACGGTCATTCATCCGGACTCCTGAGTCGGTGACGATGCGCAGCGAGCGCATTACAGAACGGATACAAAAAGCCTTCCACCATGATACAGATGCCTGTCGCGTGCCTGTAGCAGCGCCGTTTCAGATTCCGAAACAGTGCATTTCGTAGGGATTATTCCCGATTCGCGCTTATCGCGCCCCACCTCGCGCAGCGCGGAAGCCTACACTCGATCAGTGCCCCCGCGCCGCGCGCGAGCCGGGCCGGCATCCGCATGCCTATCGCGAACGCGCAAGCCAACGAGGAGACCCGCACATGAGCTGGACCCGCGAGCAACGCAACGTCACGATCGCCGCCTACCTGGGCTGGACGCTCGATGCGTTCGATTTTTTCCTGATGGTTTTCGTGCTGAAGGACATCGCCGCGGAATTCGCGTCGACGATCCCCGCCGTCGCGTTCGCGCTCACGCTGACGCTCGCGATGCGCCCGCTCGGCGCGCTGATCTTCGGCCGGCTCGCCGACCGCTTCGGCCGCCGCCCGACGCTGATGGTCAACATCGCCTGCTATTCGCTGCTCGAACTCGCGTCGGGTTTCGCGCCGAGCCTGACCGCGCTGCTCGTGCTGCGCGCGCTGTTCGGCATCGCGATGGGCGGCGAATGGGGCGTCGGCTCCGCGCTGACGATGGAAACCGTGCCGACCCATGCGCGCGGCTTCGTGTCGGGGCTGCTGCAGGCCGGCTACCCGAGCGGCTATCTGCTCGCGTCCGTCGTGTTCGGCCTGTTCTACCAGACCATCGGCTGGCGCGGGATGTTCATGGTCGGCGTGCTGCCCGCGCTGCTCGTGCTGTACGTGCGCGCACACGTGCCCGAATCGCCGGCATGGAAACAGATGGAGAAGCGAGCGCGCCCGAGCCTCGGCGCGACGCTGAAGCAGAACTGGAAGCTCACGATCTACGCGATCGTGCTGATGACCGCGTTCAACTTCTTCTCGCACGGCACGCAGGACCTCTATCCGACCTTCCTGCGCGAACAGCATCACTTCGATCCGCATACCGTGTCGTGGATCACGATCGTGCTGAACATCGGCGCGATCGTCGGCGGCCTGTCGTTCGGCACGATCTCGGAGCGGATCGGCCGGCGCCGCGCGATCTTCATCGCCGCGCTGATCGCGCTGCCCGTGCTGCCGCTGTGGGCGTTCTCGAGCGGCCCGGTTGCACTCGCCGCCGGCGCGTTCCTGATGCAGATCTCGGTACAGGGCGCGTGGGGCGTGATACCGGTTCACCTGAACGAGATCTCGCCCGACGAGATCCGTGCGACCTTCCCCGGCGTCGTCTACCAGCTCGGCAACCTGCTCGCGTCGGGCAACGCGACGATGCAGGCGTCGCTGGCCGTGTCGAACCACGACAATTACGGCTTCGCGCTCGCGCTCGTGGCCGGTATCGTGGCCGTCGCGATCGCCGTGCTGATCCTGTTCAGCCGCGAACGGCGCGGCATCGACATGACGCAATCGGTCAATACGCGTAGCACCGTCGGGTGAACCCGCGCGTTGCGGCACCGCATCATCGCGCGCGCCCCGCCCCGCCGTGAGCGGGTGTCGCGCTTTCCGCACCCGCACATCGAACTAGAGGAATTGATCCAGATTCCGCGCTTGCCCGGTCCGGCCGCGATTTTTTATCTTAATAAAAACGACTGTTTGAATCAGATAATCAAATCACCTGTTCGCGGCCGGGAAACCGGCATGGGAGGCGGAACATGGCAGTAAGTCAGGAGGGGCGGCCATCTGCGGGACGGCCGTCCGGGGCGCGGTCATCCGGCACACGGCAGACCGGGGGAACGAAGGC
Source organism: Burkholderia sp. E168m15 (assembly GCF_016586105.1). Lineage (NCBI taxonomy): Bacteria > Pseudomonadati > Pseudomonadota > Betaproteobacteria > Burkholderiales > Burkholderiaceae > Burkholderia > Burkholderia sp. E168m15. The sequence goes on along the minus strand of NZ_BCPO01000041.1, from coordinate 20,123 downwards.
GCGCATTCTCGATGCGGCCGAGGATCTGTTCATCGAGCATGGCTTCGAAGCGATGTCGATGCGGCAGATCACGTCGCGCGCGACGGTCAATCTCGCCGCGGTCAACTACCACTTCGGCAGCAAGGAAGCGCTGATCCACGCGATGCTGTCGCGCCGGCTCGACCAGCTGAACCAGGAACGCCTCGGCATCCTCGACCGCTTCGATGCGCAGCTCGGCACGCACATCACCTGCGAGCACGTGCTCGGCGCGATGTTCATTCCGGCGCTGAAGGCCTCGCGCGATCCCGAACGCGGCGGGCCCGGCTTCCTGCGGCTGATCGGCCGCGCGTACACCGATCCCTCGCCGTTCGTGCGCAACTTCCTGACCGCGCACTATGCGAGCGTCGCGGGCCGCTTCTTCGATGCCTTCCAGCGCGCGCTGCCGCACCTGCCACGCACCGAGCTCGGCTGGCGGCTGCACTTCGCGATCGGCGCGCTGTCCGGCGCGCTCGCGGGCGCCGAAACGGAAAGCCTGATCGACGAATTCTCGCAAGGCCGCACGATGAACGACGTGCAGATGATCGCGCGGCTGTCGTCGCTGATCGTCGCCGCGCTGAAGGCGCCGATGCCCGACACGGCGCAACTGTCGATCTTCGCGGCGGTGCTCGACGACGCGGGCGCCAGCGAAGCGTTCGGCCTGCCGCAGTCGGGCGCGACGACCGCCGAGACGGCCACGCTGCATTCCACGAACTAAGCGCGCGAGGCCACGCGCGGCTTCCTGTTCATGATTTGATTGATACGCGCGGTCGGACGCGGCGTCGAGACGCCCACGCCGATCGGCCGCGAAGCACGGGGCATGGGCCGGCGCTGATGCGCCGACTCGCGCCGAGAGCAAAGACCGGAGACACGTCATGCCATCTTCCGCAGCAACCACCTCGGCCCAGATTGCGCCGAACACCGACGCCATCTGGTACGCGTCGTACCCGCCCGGCGTTCCGCACGAGATCGACGTCACGCAATACGCGTCGCTCGTGCAGTTCTTCGACGAATGCACGACCCGCTTCGCCGACCGCGTCGCCTACGTGAGCGCCGGCGCGTCGATGACCTACCGCACGCTCGCGCAGAAGGTCGACGCATTCGCGTCGTATCTGCAAAGCCTCGGCGTGAAGCCCGGCGACCGCGTCGCGATCATGCTGCCGAACACGTTCCAGTACCCGGTCGCGCTGTTCGGCACGCTGAAGGCCGGCGCGATCGTCGTCAACGTGAATCCGCTCTACACCGTGCGCGAACTCGCGCACCAGTTGAAGGACAGCGGCGCGCAGACGATCGTCGTGTTCGAGAACTTCGCGCGCACGCTGCAGGACGCGCTGCCGGAAACGCAGGTGAAGCACATCGTCGTCACCGCGCTCGGCGACCTGCTCGCCGACGGCTTCAACGCGAAAGGACGCCTGATCAATTTCGTGCTGAAGCACGTGAAGAAGCTCGTGCCGGCCTACCACCTGCCGCAGGCGATCCGGCTGCGCTCCGCGCTCGCGCTCGGTGCACGCGGCAAGCCGCAACCGGTGCAGACCACGCGCGACGATCTCGCGTTCCTGCAGTACACGGGCGGCACGACCGGCGTCGCGAAAGGCGCGATGCTCACGCACGGCAACCTGATCGCGAACCTGCTGCAGGCGAAGGCCTGGATCGCCGACCAGGTGTCGGGCGACGTCGAAACCGTGCTCACGCCGCTGCCGCTCTATCACATCTATTCGCTGACGGTGAACGCGTTCATCTTCATGGGGCTCGGCGGGCGCAACATCCTGATCGCGAACCCGCGCGACATGAAGATGGTGATGAAGATCATCCGCCACGAGACGTTCACGGGCATCACCGGCATCAACACGCTGTACAACGCGTTCCTCGACAACGAGGAATTCCGCAAGCGCGACTTCTCGAAGCTCAAGCTCGCGATGGCGGGCGGGATGGCGATGCAGCGTGCGGTCGCCGAGCGCTTCCAGCAGGTGACGGGCCGGCCGGTGGTCGAAGGCTACGGCCTCACCGAGTGCTCGCCGATCGTCACGATGAACCCCGTGGACCTGAACGACATGGCCGCGTTCAGCGGGTCGATCGGGCTACCCGCGCCGTCGACCGTCGTGCGCTTTCGCCGCGAGGACGGCACCTGGGCCGCCATCGGCGAGCCGGGCGAGCTGTGCGTGCACGGCCCGCAGGTGATGCGCGGCTACTGGCAGCGACCCGACGAGACGGCCAAGGTGATCGACGCCGACGGCTGGCTCGCCACCGGCGACATCGGCGTGATGGACGAGCGCGGCTTCATCCGCCTCATCGACCGCAAGAAGGACATGATCCTCGTGTCGGGCTTCAACGTGTATCCGAACGAGATCGAGGAAGTGCTGGTGATGCATCCCGGCATCAGCGAAGCCGCGGCGATCGGCATTCCGGACGAGGTACAGGGCGAACGGATCAAGGTGTTCGTCGTGCGCCGTGACCCGTCGCTGACGGCCGAGGACGTGCTCGCGCACTGCCGCAAGAACCTGACCGGCTACAAGATGCCGAAGTTCGTCGAGTTCCGCGACGCACTGCCGCAGACGAACGTCGGCAAGATCCTGCGCCGCGCGCTGCGCGACGAGGAACTCGCCAAAATCAACGCCGCGAAGCAAGGCTGAACGATCCATCGCCCCGGGAGACGCTGTCGATGAACGAAGGAATGAAGCGCCACGCACGGCATGTCGCCACGGCGGCCGTCGCGTGCGTGCTGTCGCTCGCGCAGGCAAGCCTGCATGCACAGGAAACGGCCGGCGCCGCGAGCGCGGCCCAGGCCGCCGCGCTGCCGGCGGACCTCGCGAAAGTCACGCACGAGCCGCTCGCGCAACAGGCGCGCTGGCTGCGCACGGCGGCCCAGCGCGGCACGCTCGCGCAACTCGACGACGCGACGCTCACCGCGCTCTTCAAGGCGCTCGATCCGCTCGCCGTGCCGCTCTATATCCGCAATGGCCCGAACGGCTATCCGTCCTACCAGTTCACGATGGTGCGCCAGGAGCGCATCAGCGGAAAATGGTCCGACACGCCCGACCGCATGCTCGTGAAGACGACCCGCGAGCCGCTGCGCGTGTATGCGAAATGGCTGCCGGGCGGCGCGCATGCCGGCCAGGAGACCATCTACGACACGACGCAGCGCAAGGACGAGATGTATGGCCATCTCGGCGGCCTGCTCGGCAAGATTCCGCTGTGGACGGCGATCGACGGCGCACTGGCGCGCGCCCAGTCGAATCACCAGGTGAAGGATCTCGGCACCGAGTTCATCGCGAACCTGTACCTGACCGAAGGGAAGAAATACCTGGAAGCCGGCGTGCAGCGGCCGACCGACGTGGAGGCCAAAACGATCGGCGGCGTGCGCGTCGTCGCGCTCACCTACGAAACGCCGACCGGCCGCCCGCAGTTCTATGCGAAAAAGGAAGTGCTGGGGCTCGACCTGCACGCACCCTATTTCCGGACCGTCGAGTCCTATGACAACGACGGCAGGATCTTCGAGCGGATCGTCATCGAGAAAATCGCGCCGGCGACCCTCGACGACACCGCATTCGACCCGAAAAACCCCGACTACGCGTTCTGACGCGCGCCGGCGGGGCGGTCACGGGCTCAATCGTCATCGTCGTCGCCGTGGTGTCGACGCCAGTGCTTGTAATAGTGCTTGCGCCACTTGCGGTAGCGATCGTCGTCGTCATCCCCGTAATAGCCATACCCATAGCCCGGATAGGCGACGATGGCCGGCTGCGGCGCCACATAGACCGGCGCCGGCTCGACATAGACCGGTGCGACCGGGACGCCGATGCCGACCGACAGGTCGACGTGCCCCGCCATTGCGCTACCGGAAACGAGCAACGCCGTGCTCCCGATCACCGCTGCTACTTGCCTCTTGTTCATGCTCCGCATCCCTGATAAGCCGGCCCGCCCGGTTCACGCGGTCAATGTAAGCGCGGCGCGCGCACCCAGGTGATACGGGGCTGCGAGAGTCGTAACGCGACGTAACGAAACGAATTTGACCGTTCGGCCTAATCGCGAAAATGCGCCGGAACGTCTATAGTGGGTTACGGTTCGACACAATCACGACTGCGCGCTCCCTTATCGAACAGGGTAGAATTCCGCCAAACGGCTTGTGGACGAACACGCCACACACACGCACAACATATTCTCTGACGCAGGCTCCTGCCGCACCTCAATGGCCAATCCCGCAGAATCCCATCCGCAAAACGACTTCATCAATTCGGCGCGCAAGGAACGTAAGCGTGTTGAAATCTATCTCGTCAACGGCATTCGTCTGACGGGGTGTATCGAGTCGTTCGACCAGTATCTGGTGATGCTGCGCACCCCCGTGGGTCTGCAAGGCATCTACAAGCGTGCGATTTCCACGATCCAGCTCGACACGGGCGGCTCGCGCCCAGGCGGCGGCGGCCCCCGCGGCCCGCGCACCGGTGGTCGCCCCGGCGGCCGTGAAGGTGGCGGTCACAGCCCGTACGGCTCGCACGGCGGCCCGCGCGAATCGCGCGGCGACGGCGGCTACGGCTCCCGCGAGCCGCGTGAAGGCTACGGTTCGCGTGAACCGCGCGAGGGTTACGGCTCACGTGAGCCGCGCGAAGGCTACGGCGCCCCCCGCGAGCCGCGTGAACCGCGCGAAAGCTACGGCGCACCGCGCGACAGCGGCGACGCATCCGGCAACGCCGCGCCGTCGGATTCCCGCGGCGGCAACGGGCCGGTCATCGTGACGCGCCGCCGGCGAATCGTGCCGGACGGCCAGTAAAACAAAAAGGGCAAGCCAACCGGCTTGCCCTTTTCACTTGTACGGCCGGCGCGGCACGTCGCCGCACCGTCGTTACCGGGTTCAGCGTGCCGTCGTCGGCAGGCCCGCGTCGGCCTCGCGCTGCAGCGAACGCACCTGCTGCTGCAACGCCCGCAGTTGCGACTGGAGTTGGGCCTGTTGCGCCTGCAACGCCGCCGTTTCGCTCCGCACGCTCTTCTGGCGATCCGCCACCGCCGCCTGCTGCTGGCGGGCGATCGAGATGTCCGCCTGCAGGCGCCGCGCGCGGTCCTGCGTGACCTCGATCTGCTTGTCCATTTGCGCCTTCTGCGATTCCAGCTTCGCCGCCCGCAACTCGTTGACGGCCAGCCGCTCCGCCTGATGCGAGAAATCGCGATAAATCGCTTCCGCACGCGTTTCGTCGTAAGTCTTGATCACGCGCCAGAACGCCTTCTGCTGGAACAACGCGACGAAATACGCACCATCCTTGACGTTGAACAGCAGGCTGGCGCCGTAGCTGCCGTTGTAGCTCGTGCGCATTTCCGTCAGCGAGTGCGCCTGGATCTGGCGCTGCAAGTCGTCGACCGTGCTCGGCCCCGTCGTCTCGCCGGCCTGCGGCTGCACCGACGTCTGTGCCTGCGAATCGATCACCGGAATCGCGGCCACCGGCGCCGACGCCTGCTGCACAGCCGACGGATCGCCGCCCGCCAGCCCCTGCGCGAACGCGCCTTGCATGCCTCCCACCATGGCGAGCAGCAATACGCTCACCCGCCCCAACCCCGTCATATGGCTCATGAAGTTTTATTCCCGCCCGAGTCGTTGTAATTCACCACGATTTTATCTCATTAATTACTCACTTTCGCGGGTCTCGGGCTCTTCGTCGAAGATCTGATATTTGCGCATTTTTTCCCACAATACCTTGCGGCTGATGCCGAGCTGCTGGGCCGTGTCCTGACGCCGCCAACCGTTTGCGTCGAGCGCCGAGATCACGCGGTTGCGCTCGTTCATGTCCCATTTGCTGCGATCGACGAACACCTCGGCCGCACTCTCCGCCGGCACCGGCTGCGCCGCGCTGCGCGCATGCGCGATCAGCCGCTGCAGCCGCGCGGCATCCCAGCCGCCCGTCTGCCGTACCGTCACGCCGACCCGCTCGGCCAGGTTGCGCAGTTCGCGCACGTTGCCGGGGAAATAGCTGTCCGCGACCGAATCCGTGAGCCAGTACGGCAGATCGGACAACTGGGCGAGCCGCTCCTCGCCCACGACCTGGGCGACGAACGACTTGAACAGCGCGATCTTGTCCACCGCACCGCGCTCTTCGAGCGACGGAATGCTCAGTTCGATCACCGCGAGCCGGTAGTAAAGATCCGCGCGGAACAACCCTTCCTTCACGAGCTGCGGCAGCTTCTTGTTGCTTGCCGCGACCAGACGGAAATCGACCTTGACCGGAGCGGTCGCACCGACCCGCAGCACCGCGCCGTCCTCGAGCACGCGCAGCAGCTTGACCTGCTGGTACAGCGGCAGATCGCCGACCTCGTCGAGGAACAGCGTGCCGCCGGCCGCCTGCTCGAAATAGCCTTTATGCGCAACAACCGCGCCCGTGAACGACCCTTTCGCATGACCGAAGAACAGCGATTCGAACAGGCCGTCCGGAATCGCGCCGCAGTTCACCGGCACGAACTCGCCGTGCCGATAGCGCGAATGCTTTTCGTGCAGCAGTTGCGCGATGCGCTCCTTGCCGACGCCGGTTTCGCCGTGCAGCAGCACGTTGGTGTCGCAGTCGGCGAACGTATCGACTTCGTGCAGCAGCGCCTGCATCGATTCGGAGTGCGCGACGAGTTCCGACGGCTGCAACGTTTCGGCTGCGTGTGCCCGCAGTTGCGTGACGAGCTTGCCGATCATGCCGCGCAGTTCGGCACAGGTGAAGTCGAGCGGCAGGATGTGCGAATACTCGGGCGGATACTGCGACGCGTCGTGGTCGCGCGCCGCGCCGACCCAGACCACCGGCATGCCGATGTTGGCCTGCCAGTCGCGCAGGAATGCCGCGCCGCCCTCGATCATCGTCACGCTGATGATCGCAAGCGACCGCCGCAACGCGGCGCGCTCGGGCGAGACCGCCGCGTTGTCGGCGCGGATCACTTCGACGTCGAAGCTCGCCATGCACCGGGCGACGCGGTCGACGATGTCCGCCTTGCCTTCCCAGACGTACAGGTCGAGCTCTTCGATTGCGGGCGTATTTCTCATCTGATCTGCTTCTTCAGTAAACCGTTTGGGCGACCCCGCAACTGAGCGAGATCTGATGGACCGTCGCCGCGCCGACCTGGACGCCAAGCAGATTCAGCAGCGGAACGAGGACTGCGTCAAGGCTGGACAGGAGTGGGCTGAGCAGGCCGGTCAAAAACGTGAGCAAGGTGGACACGAAGGTTGACGGCAGCGACAGAAGGTTCACGCCCCCGAGTCCGATGTTGGCCGTGATCGTTGCGGCCGCGAGTTGGCTCAGTGCAGAGCTCAGCGCTGAACCGAGCGCATTCGAGTTGACCGTCCAATAGTTTGCGTCGATTCCGGGTACGCCGTTGAATGTGTGCGATTGCTCAGCGCCCTGCACCTGAACCGATATATTGGACAGGCTGGCCGTCAACTGTGCGAGCCCGAGCACGTTGACGTTGATGATCTGGGCGGGCAATTTGCAACTGTAAGTCGACGACAGATTGATCTTGCCTGACGCATCGAGCGGAGGCTGGCCGATGCATAAATTGGCTACACCGGGTCGCGCAGTGATGACGACGGTGCTGGTTGCCTGTGTCGACGTGCATTGCGTCGAGTCCAGCCGCGCCGTGCCGGTACCGGCCTGCAGGTAGATCGGCAGATTGACGTCGACACCGACGTTGAGCGCGCCAAGCAACGCCCCGACGATAGGCAACTGTGTCGTACCAAGATCGACATTCAGGTACACGCCCACCGCCGCCGTCGACGCCGTTGTCCGCCACGTTCCCGTCGCCGGGTCCTTCCCGCCCTCGCCGATGCCGATCGACGGCGGGCTGATGATCTGCACCTGCAACTGCGTTCCCGTCAGCCCGCCGAGATTCAGCGACGGCACGTTGACCACGACCGCCGGCTTGCCTGTTGCCGCGATCTCCGCGCCGACCATCAGCAGGTCGAGCAAATCCACCTGTGCGTTGAGCGCCGCCTGCGTATCCGCGAGCGCGACGTTCAGCAAGCCGCCCGCGCCGCCGAGGCCGATCGACGTCCCCGGAACGTTGGCGTTCACGATCGCCTGCAGCGTGGCGAGGCTCGCCTGCAGGCTTGCGTTGACGACGGACGTCTGCGTGGCCGCCTTCACCATCAACTGGAGCAGTTGCGGCAACGTGAGTTTCAGCGCGAGCAGTTGATCGACCGTGCCGACGCCCGCCGCCACGACGAGGTCGCCGACCGTCACGTTCGTGCACGCAAGCGCTTGATACGATGCGATGTTCAGGTTCAGGTTGGCGCCGAGCAGCGCACCGATCAGCCCGTTGACGAGCCCCGGATTGCCGGATGTCGGCGCCGATCCGCCTGAGCAACCCACTCCGCCGAGCGCGGCCAGGGTCGCGCCGACCGAGAACGTATCGATGTTGGTCGACCGCGCGGTCGACACCGCGGACACCGTCTGCGGCGGTCCGACGAAGAAGAACGGCACTTGCCGCGTGACGACCACCTTGGCCGCGTTCAATTGCGTGGTTCCGGATGTCGCGGCAGCGTAGTAGCTGGGTGCCGGGTTGACCGACGTATCCCAGCGGCCACATTCGATATTGATCGTGTCGCCGTTCGACGCATCGAGCCCGTTCGACTGCGCGTTGCTGGTCGCGGTCGCAGTCGGCTGCGAACAGGCATCGTCCATCCGCTGCACAGCCGCGAGCGCGGCCATGTCGGCAATCCGCTGCACGTCCCGACGCTGGAAAAAGAGATTACCGACGCCAATCGCGCCAAGCGTCGTGATGGCGATCAGCGTCGCGATGATCGCCATCACCGAGAACGCGCCGCGCTGTCGTGACGCGCGGCGGATCGTGCCGCCACTGTGCCGGGTAGTCACCGTTTTGCTCCGTCAGCGCGCGAGGTCGCCACCGGACTGGCCGCCGCCGCTGCCACCGCTGCTGCCGCCGCCCGACGCCGACATCGTGCCGAACCACTGCGGAATCGGCGTCTTGAACGAGTCGATATAGCGCTGATAGGCATACGTGCCGGCCGCACCGTCGATCGGTTGCGGCGCGGCGGCCGCGCGATTCGAGCGCTGCACGTCGAGCAGCGCGCTGGTCGCATGACCGATTTCGGACGCCGGCGTGTCGTCTTGCGCATGCGCGACGCCCGCACCGAGCGAGCAAGCGAAGGCGATGCCCACGGCCCGTACGCGGATTGAAGACAGGTGAAACATGATGGCCTCCGTGAATATCGTCGTTATCGCGCGAAACGCTGCAGCAGCGGCACGGCAAGATCGAAATTGTCGCTGCTGGCCACCGACGGCACGGGCGCGGTGGCCGGCGTATAGGCGATGGCGCGCTGCTTCGCGCGCATCGCGGCCGCGACCTTCGTCTCGTCGTCGCGAATCTGGCTGCGCACGGCGGGCGACAGCTTCTGCTGATCCATCAGCCGCCGCGCGTCCTTCGCGTGACCGGTCGCGAGCAGGTAGAGCACGAAGTTGCTGAGGATCTTCGGGTTCTTCTGCTCGAGTTCGGCCGCCTTCAGCAGCGGCACGCGTGCCCCCGCCAGATCGCCTTCGCGCATCTTCGAATAGGCGAGGTCGGACAACGTCGCCGCATCGGTCGGCGCAAGCGCCGTCGCCTGCTCGAGCTGCTGCGCGGCCAGCGCGAAATCGCCGCGGGCGCCGGCGGTCAGCCCGAGCCCGCGATAGCCGCGCGCCGCGAGCGGCGTCGTCAGCAACTTGGTATAGGCGGCCACGCCGGCGTCGTACTGGCCGGTCGCCCGCAACGCATCGGCGCGCAGCAGGATCGTGTCCGGCGATGCGCCATATTGCTTCTCGTACTGATCGATGTGCGCGAGCGACGCGAAATACAGCCCTTGCCCCTGCATCCGCTCGATCAGGCCCAGATACATGCCCGGCGTATCGGGCGCCGCATTCTTGTCGGCCGCGGCCTGCATCAGCGCGCCGCGTTCGGCCTGCGCACCGATACCGTATCCGGACTCCTTGAACATCGCGCACCCGCTGGCGAGCAACGCGCACGCCGTCGCGCCTGCGATCGTGCGAACCCAACCCAATCGATTCATCTTGTGTCGCTCCTTCCCCTCATGCCGCATCAGCGCTGAAACGCAGCGAGCGCGGACAGCACGGTCATGATCCCCGGCCCCGCGGTCACGATCAACAGTGCCGGCAACAGCGTGACGATCATCACGCCGGTCATCTTCACCGTCAGGCGGCCGATCTGCTCGCGCAGCGTCGCGCGACGCCCTTCACGCAGACGGTCGCCGAATTGCTTCAGCGGCTCCTGCACCGCGCCGCCATGCTTGTCGACCTGAATCAGCAAGCGCACGATCGCGCGCAGATCCTCGTTGTCGAAACTGTTCGTGAGGCGTTGCAGCGATTGCTCACGCGTACGTCCGGCCGCGAACTGCCGCTGCGCGACGCCGAGCTCCCACGACAGCACCGGCAACATCGTCTGAAAATCGTGCGTGACCACCTGGATGCTCTGGTCGAGCGACAGGCCGACGCCCTGCAGCAGCCGCAACATGTCGACGAGCAGCGGCAGTTCGGCCGCAAGGCTCTGCCGACGCGCGGTCGCGCGCCGCCGCACGTAGATTTTCGGCAGCATGTAGCCGGTCACGAGCGCGATGGAGAGCCACAACGGCCAGCGCGCTTGCTGTCCGCGGCCGATCAGTACCAGCACGGCCAGCGCCGGCAGCAGGATCGCGCAGACGATGCGCGCGCCGACGAACAGCGCTCTGGCGCGCACGTCGACGAAACCGCACTGCTCGAGCAATCGACGGTCTTCGTCGGCGATCAGATATCGGCTGAAACCGGTATCGAGCCACCGCATCCCGACGTCTTCGAAACGTTCGCGCAGCCTCGCGAAGCGAACCCGCGGCGCGACAGGTGCCGCTGCCTCGCGCGCCGCGTCGGCGGAGCCGGCACGCGCGGCGGCCGCTTCGACTGCGGCGGCCCGGCGGTCGAGCGCATGCAACAGCGCGCGCTCGGCACGCTGCACGAGCACGATGCGAACGATCGCGAGCGCGGCAAGCAGCAGCACGCCGACCGATCCGAGCACCAGCGCAAGCGCGCCTAAACGGTTTGCATCCATCCATTCACCTCAGCCGCGCGAGCCGGAACAGCCAGAAACCGCCGATCGCCTGCAGCGCGAACGCCAGGTAAACCAGCTGACGTCCGGCATCGTCGTTCCACATCGCCGTGAAATAGCGCGGGCTCGTGGCAATGACGAAGCTGCCGACCGCGATCGGCAACAATGCCAGCACCCATGCGGACAGCCGGGTCTCGGCCGACATCGCGGACAGTTCGCGCTCCGCTTGCTCGAGATCGCGCATGAAGGTCGACATCCGGTCGAGCATCACGTCCGCCCGTCCGCCATAGCGCACCGACAGACGCAGTACCGCGCCGACCAGTTCGAATTCGCGAATACGGTACGTGTGCGCGATATGCAGCATCGCGCGATCGATGTCGACGCCGGAGCGCAGCATTCGCGACACGTCGTCGAGGCAGCGGCGCAGCGGCATTTCGGCCGTCTGAAGCGCCGACTGGAACGCCGCCGGCACGCTGTTCCCGAGCGTCACGAGCCGTACGATCCCGTCGAGAAACGACGGCAACTGACGGACGATCTTCAGGCGGCGCCGGCTGATGCGTGACGTGATCCACAGCACGACCAACACACTGCCCGCGATGAGCGCGGCCGCCGCGGCGAGCACGCCGCCGGCCATGCCGGCCCACAGTGCGAGCAGCACGACGATCGCCAGCGACAGCACGAGGCCGGCGCGGACTTCATCGAGGCCCGCACGGTCGGACAGCACAGCCCATGCGTTGAACGCCGACGCACGCCAGCGCGCGAACCCTTGTTCGGGCTCCTGCGGGGTCGCCGTACCGGCCGCCGGGGCGCGCGCGGTGCGTGTATCGCCAGCCGATGCGGCGGGGCGCGCGCCCTGTCCGACGCGGCTGTCGAAGAACCGCTGCGCATGCGCACGCCCTTCCCGCACCTGGCTTCCGCGCCACAGCAGCAACCCGGCCGCCGCGCAAATCAACGCGAACATCAGCGCGAGCAAGGTGGCGCTAGACATTGAAGCCCCCGCCTCGCCCGAAGCTGCCACCGAACCCGCCGCCACCGCCGCCCGCCGACACCAGCGTGCTGCGGAAACGCGCCAGCTTCGGCGAATGCGGATGAATGCCGAGCGATTCCCAATGATCGATCTCTTCGCCCTCCGGCGTGACGCGCGCTTCGTAGCGATACAGCTCCTGCGTCGATACGATGTTGTCCGACATGCCGGTGACTTCGGTGATCGACAGGATGCGGCGGCGGCCGTTGGACAGCCGGCCGATCTGCACGATGAAGTCGATCGCGTTGGCGATCTGCCGTCGCAGGCTTGCTTCGGTCCCCTGAAAACCGGCGAAACCCGCCAGCATCTCGAGCCGGTACAAACATTCGCGCGGCGAGCTGGCGTGCACGGTGCCCATCGATCCGTCGTGGCCGGTGTTCATGGCCTGCAGCATTTCGAGCACCTCGCCGCCGCGCACTTCGCCGACGATGATCCGGTCCGGCCGCATCCGCAGCGTGTTTCGCAGCAGGTCGCGAATCGTCACGACGCCACTGCCGTCGAATCCGCCGGGACGACTTTCGAGCCGCACGACGTGTGGGTGATTCAGCGACAGTTCGGCCGTATCCTCGATCGTCACGACGCGTTCCGCCATCGGAATGTGGAACGCCAGCGCGTTCAGCAGCGACGTCTTGCCCGAACTGGTGCCGCCCGACACGAGCACGTTGCAGCGCGCGTCGACCGCGGCCTCGAGCAACCGGCCGATTTCCTCGTTGTAGGTACCGTTGCCCAGCAGGTCCTCGGGCTTCAGCGGGTCCTTGCGGAACTTCCGGATCGACACGACCGGGCCGTCGATCGACAACGGTTCGATCACGACGTTGACCCGCCCGCCGTCGGGCAGCCGCGCATCGACCATCGGATTCGATTCGTCGAGCCGCCGGCCGACCGGCGCGAGAATCCGTCGCACGATCCGCAGCAGATGCGCATTGTCGGTGAAGCGGATCGGCAGCTTCGACAGGATCCCGTGGCGCGACACATAGATGTCGTTGTAGCCGTTGATCAGGATGTCCTCGACGTGCGGGTCCGCCAACAGGTCTTCGATCGGCCCGAAGCCGGCGAGCTCCTTCGTCAGCGCCTCGGCCACCGCCCGCACCTCGCTCTCGTTGAGCGGGATGCGCCGCAACCGCACGAAGCTGTCGATTTCGAGATCGACGAACTGGTTGATCGCCTGTCGCGACCAACGGCCGAATTCGGCGCCCAGTTCCTCGATCCGCGTGAGCAGATGCTCGTGCGCGGCATTCTTGATGTCGTGGAACTGTTGCGTTTGCGAGAACGGCGCTGCGCCGTCGGCAAATTGAATGTCGTGTGCCATCGCTTACGACCGCTTCGTAGAGGATTGAATGATTCGCTTGAGCGCCGAGAGGCCGCCGGCCGCGCGCTGTGCCGCTCCCGGCGCCGGTGCGCCCGCGAGGCGCTCGACCAGCGGCCCGAGCGCACGAACGTACGGATCGCGTTCCGCGACCTCGGCGATCAGCTTGCCCTGGTTCGCCGCGTGCCCGATCGACACGCGCCGCGACGGCAGCGTCGCGAGCAGCGACAGATCGAGCCGTTCGGCGATCTGCGCGGGCATCAGCCCGAGCTCGGCATCGAACTGGTTGACGACGAGCCGGATCCGGTCGGTCGCGGCGCCTGCCTCGCGCAACCCGTCCAGCATCTCGACCGCCGATACGACCGATGCCACGCTCTGATCGCAAACGAGCCATGCTTCGTCCGCCAGGTTCACGACCTGCGCAATGAATTCGCGATTCGGGAAGCCGCCGAGATCGACGATCTGGTGATCGAAGAACGCCCGCAGCCGGTTCAGCAACGCCGCGCACGACGCTGTCGCCACGTCGCGCAGCTCGGCGAGATTCGGTGGCAGCGTCGTCAGCGCGACGCCGCTCGAATGGCGCGCGAGTGCGGTCGTCACGAACGTGCGGTCGATCCGGCGCAGGTTGCGCACGGCCTCGACGAAATGGAATTCGCAGCGCGTGTTCAGGAACAACGCGCCGTCGCCGGCCGGCAGCCCGAGATCGAGCAGCGCCGCTGTGCGCGCGGGATCGGCCGGCCGCCGCTGCATCAGCACCGACAGGTTCGCGGCGAGCGTGCTCACGCCCATTCCGGCGCGCGCGCCGAGCAATGCGGTGACCTTTCCGTGACGATTGGCCGGCTCGCCCACGTTGTCGAGCAACACGCGCGTGATCCGCAGCGCTTCGTCGGCCGGTGCGGAAAAATCGACGAAATCGCGCACGCCCGCGCGCAGCGCGGCGAGCGCCCCTTCCGGCTGCGCGAGCGAGCCCAGTGCGACGACCGGCACGCCCGGATGTGCCGCGCGTACCGCGGCGACCACCGTGCTTGCCGCCGCGCAGTCACCGGAAAAATCGATGAACACCAGTGCCGGATTCAACACGCCGATACGCTGCGACAGCGCGGCGCCATCGAGTGGCACCCCTTCGACCGCGCCGGCGGCCACCAGCGATTGCGACAGCCAGCGCACATGCTCCGCAAGCGAGGATGCGCAGACGAAGTGGTCGGTGACGGCGGGCTCAGCCAAAGAGTAGGTTCTCGCATTCATCTTGGATACTCCCAATGAAGCAAGGCATCGCGTCGTGCGCGACGGCCTGCGCGGTCCGGTAACGATTCGGCGCGCTCATTTCGAGAACCCCGGCCCTGCGTCCGGCGACGCCATGCCGCCCAGGTACGAACGCCACACCGGACCGTCGCGCTGCTCGGACAGCTCGCCCGGCGTCGCCGGCAGCGGCGCGCCCTGCGCGATCGGCGCAACGAGATGCGGCGTCACGATGATCACGAGCTCCTTGTCGTTCTGCTGGTAGCTCAGATTCTTGAAAAACGCGCCGATGATGGGCAGATCGCCCAGGAACGGCACCTTGTTGACGTTGGACGTGGTTTCGCGGTCGATCAGGCCGCCGATCACGAAGCTTTCGCCGTCGCCGAGCTCGACCGTCGTGTCCGCGCGCCGCGTCGTCAGCGCGGGCACCTGCACGCTGTTGATCGTGATCGAATGCACGAAGTCGAGCTGGCTCGACTCGGGCGCAACCTTCAGCGCGATCCGCCGCGGACTCAGCACGGTCGGCGTGACCGTGAGCCCGACGCCATAGGGTTTCCATTCGATCGAGATCGTGCCGAGCGATTGCGGCACCGGCACCGGGATTTCGCCGCCGGCGAGGAAGTTCGCGCTCTGGCCGGACAACGCGACGAGCGTCGGCTGTGCGAGCACGCGCGCCAGGTTGTTCGCCTCGAGAATCGACAGGTCGGCGAACAATCCGCGCGACACCGAATTGACGACGAGGTTGAACGCCGACGAAATCGGTACGCTCGTGTTGTAGGTGAGCGAGCCGCCCGGCGTACCGGTAATCGAGGTGAGCCCCGTCGGCGCGAAAGCCCCGAACGCAAAGCCGTTGCTCTGCTTGAAGAAGTTCAGGCCCGCCTGCTTCAGCACCGAGCGGCTGAATTCGACGACCCGCACATCGACCTGTACGACGTTCTTGCCGGAAATCGTCGACGCATCGAGCGTCGTCCCGTCCTTGCCACCGACCGTCTTCGCCGCATGGACCGCCCGCTGATGCCCGTCGAGCGTTCCGGCCGCACCGCCGATCACCGTCGTGCCGCCATACGTGTTCACGCTCGGCGACGTGCCGTCGAGCAGTGCCCGCGCCGCACCGCTCGTGACGTTCACGTTATAGACGGTCGGCTCGTCGCGGCCGCGCTCCCAGATCATCACGTTCGTCGCGCCGGCATTCTTCGCCACCAGCAGCACGCCGCCACGCCCGCCCTTCACGACGAGCACGTCGGCCACCGACGGGTCGCCGACCGCGACCCGCTGCAGCGCGCGCCCCGTCGCAATCTGCCGCTGCGCGCCGATCGCAAGGCTGATCGTGCCGCTCGTGTCGGCCGCGTCCGACAGCGGCGGCATCGCCAGCGCGCTCAATGCAATAGCCAAACCAATCAGTTTCTTTTTCATTGTTTTGCCGTCGTCGTCCCGCTCAATAAGCGACCGTTTCGGTCCGCCCACCCCGAATCACTTCGATGCTGCCGCCGCTCGGATGCCGCGCGACCACCCGCGGCGCCGCACGCGGGGCCGGTGCCGCCGTCGTCGCGCTCTTCGATAACTCGCTCAGCACCACGCCCGCCGCGGCAAGCGTCGACGGGCTCTTGTCGTCGCCGACACGGACCGCGACGGTTTGCGTCGCGACATCGTCGTCACGCGGGCTACGCAGCGCGAGCACGAGCCGGCCGCTCTGCTCGGCGAGCGTCAGCGCGTCCACCTGCGCGGTCGGCACCGCCAGCACCGCGGTCCGCGTCCCGACCACCGAGCCGTTCGAGCTGTCGCGCTCGGTCGTCGCATCGCCGAACGACAGCACGCGGACCTTCGACATCAGCAGCCGCGCCTGGGTATTCACGATCTCCGCCGTCGACGTCCCGCCGATTGCCACGCCGGTCCCGTCGCGCTTCAGATTCAGGAACACGTCGACATAGTTGCCGGGCCGCACGCGGTTGCCGACCGCGTTGGTCTCGTCGACCTTGATCGCGACGGCACGCTCTCCCGGTGCGAGCTGCTCGGCGAGGCCGGACGACAATGCGCTCGCGACGACGGCCGCCTGCGCGGGAATATCGGCCGCCGGAATGCGGCCGACCAGTTGCAGCGGATCGGCGAACGCGCCCTGCGGCGCGGCGGTCGACTGCTGGACCTTCAGCGCCTCGGCCGGAATCGGCTGGCCGGCTTGCAACGGCCGTGTCGTCACGACGACCGGCACGCTCTGCGTCGCGACCGTCGCGGCAACCGGCGCGACGTCGGCCGGCTTGCGACCGAGCATCCACGCATAGACGCCGAGCAGGATCGCGATCGCGATCAGCAAGCCCGCAATGATCTTCGTCAGGTTGTTGGCCATGGTGTTGTTATGTTTCCCCGCCACTCACGATTGAATTCTCCACGCAGCATGGCCGACCGGGCGCCCTCGACCCGGCACGACGCCGTTGCTGCCGTCTATATGATGTTGACCGGGCTGATCTGCACCATCGCGGTTCCGGTGAGTGTCGACGGCACCGGCAACAGCGAACCGAGCAGCGGAAACGGTGGAATCAGCGGGCTCTGCGAGTAGGGATACGTCAGCGTGATCTGCACGCACAGCATCGTCGGGTCGTACGAACAGCTGCCTTGCTGCGTGGGTGAGCATGTCGACCCTTTCAGCCATGTGGTCAGATTCGTCGCGGCCGTGCATGCGGCCTGGGCCCGCGCCGCCAGCGCGGCTTGCTGCGCCGCCTGCACCGACGCGGCCGCGCCGACCTGCTGATAGTTCAACGCGGCGCGAGCGCCTTCCGTGGCGGCAAGCGTCAGGTTTTGCTGGGCCGCGAAGATCATCCCGTACGTGATGATCGCGTATAGGATCAGGAAGAACACGGGGAGCACCATCGCAAACTCGATCGCCGTCGCGCCGCGCTGGCGACGCCGCATGCCGGATGCCGGAAGAACGGCTGTCATTGCATTCCCCCCGTCGCGATCCGGTACAGGCACCACAGCGCCGCGGGAATCACGAGAAACGCGGCATACGGCGACGCCCGGAAACCGGCGATCTGCATCGTCGGCGAACGCCGCTGCCACAACGCCGACACCGGCGTACGGGTGGCGAAAACCAGCGTGCCGGCATGCGCGAATGCCAGCAGGCTCGCAATGATCCAGAGCCACAGCAGCGCATGCGGGCCGCACCACGCGCCCAGCACCGCGAATACCTTGACATCCGCGGCACCCATTACGCGCAGCACAAAAAACGGGAAAAGGCTGAGAAAGCCGATCAGTACGCCAATGAGCGCCTGATTCACGGATATGCCGAATGGATTATGCCCGGCGAGCACAAATGCAGATACGAATCCACCGATCACCAGTGAATTCGGTATACGCCTATGACGGATGTCCTCGAGCGCGACGAGCACCGCCCACGCGAGGAAAACCCCGACGCCAGTTAGCAGGATCATTTACGCCCCGAACGGCAAAACTTACCGCGCGGATTGCCGAAGCAATCCGCGCCCCTGACAACAGGGAAATGAGCAAAAGCTCGTTCGTTATGCCTTCGGCAGCATGGTCGCGATGTAGCTGAACGCCCCCGAGATGCCGCCCGTCAACGTGCTCATGGCACTGACGAGAGCGACTGCGATAAGTCCTGCGATGAGTCCGTACTCGACTGCGGTAACCCCGTCTTCTTCCTTAAGGAAACGCTTGATGATTGCTTTCATTTTATTCCTCGTGCCTGTATTTACGTTTTCTGGCCTTTTATACGTATACGTCCCCGCATATCTGGCCGTTTGCCCCAACCGTTCGCCACATCTGCTGTAACGACAACCGGGTGCGCTTTCTTTATAGGTCGCCCCGAAGGGCATTGCTCACGATTTGATGCAAGTTAACATTCGCGATAGCGCTCCTCCTCGAACGTAGTGTACCGAACCGTACATTTGCTTACATCTGCTCCGGATTCTATATCCGATCCCATTTAAATTCCAACCTCTTTTAACCACTCTGACGGAAAAAAATGACCGGGAGCACAACGTATTTGTACGGCGTTTCGGTACGACTTACACATAGGATTTACGATAGGTTAGATGTGCACACCTAATCCACCAGTAAAACAATGGCCTCGTCCACCAAGCCTGCGTGGGCCCCACGTTACGCCGCACGCGTAACGCCAATGTTGTGACGTTACGTTACGAAACGGCCGAAACCGTTCTCATTCATCTGTATTTAAACAGATTCAACAATCTTTCAAGATCCGTAACTTCCTTTTCCGACAAGGAATTGCCTCGTTTAAAACCTGTTGTCGAACCGTCGGGCGTCGAAATGGCACGACAGTTGCAGAGTAGTCCTCGCACCACTCAACACAACGCAGTTCACAACACATTTTTAATGCGAGGAAGAAATGGACATCAAGGTTATCCCTCATGGCGTGTTCCGGACGACTCTGATCGCGGCCACCGTTGCAGCCATGCTTTCCCTCTCCGCGTGCGGCGGCTCCGGCTCCATCAGCCAGGGTCTCGGCGGCGGCGGTTCGAGCTCCGGCGGCGGCGATACGATCTCCACGTCGGGCGGCAACGGCTCGAGCGGCACCTCGGGTACGAGCGGTACCTCCGGCAGCAGCGGGACTTCGGGCACGAGCGGCACGTCCGGTACCAGCGGCACCTCGGGAACGAGCGGCACGTCGGGCACCAGCGGCACCTCGGGAACGAGCGGTACGTCCGGCACCTCGGGTGTGTCGGCGAATCCAGTGGGAAATGTCCTCGCACAAGGCAGCAATATCATCACGAATGCCGGCGACACCGTCTCCGGCCTCGGCTCGGTCATCGGCAGCCAGACGCTGCCCGGCGTCAATCCCGCCACCACGCAAGCCGCGGGCGGCATCGTGCAAAGCGTCGGCGGCGCGGTCACCGCACTCGGCAACGGCCTCGGCAACGGGCTCGGCCAGCTCGGCGCGACGAAGGACCCGGTCGGCACCACGGTCGCCAGCACCGGCGGCGTGGTCAATCAGCTCGGCGGCGCAGTCACGCAAACGGGCAACCTGGTCACGAGCCTCGGCAGCGGCCCGCTGTCGCCGCTCGCGCCGGTCACCGGCGCCGTCGGCGGCCTCGTCACGACGCTCGGCGGCGCCGTGTCGAACGGCGGCACCACGCTCACCAATGTGCTGTCGACCGGCCCGATCCAGCAGGTCACGCAAACGGTCAGCTCGGCCATCACGCCGATCACGACGATGGTCGGCCAGACGACCCAGACGATCGGCACGGCAACCGGCCTCGGCGCACCGGTCAACACGCTGCTCGGCACGGTCGGCAACGGGCTGAACCAGGCCGGCGCCCTGCTCGCATCGACGGGCGGCAACCCGGTCACCACGGGTCTCGGCAACACCGTCTCGTCGACGGGCAACACCGTGAAGGCCGTCGGCGGCCTGCTCACGGGCGGCACCGGCGGCGTGACCAACCCGCTCGCCCCGCTCACGGGCCTCGTCTCCACGGTCACCGGCGCACTCGGTGGCGCAACGGGTGGCGGCAGCGGCCCGCTCGCTCCGGT
>NZ_BCPO01000040.1:0-41050 GCF_016586105.1 Burkholderia sp. E168m15 | reverse complement strand
GCGGCCCGCTCGCTCCGGTCACCGGTCTCGGTCTCGACGGTCACCGGCGCACTCGGTGGCGTAGCAGGCGGCAGCAGCGGCCCGCTCGCTCCGGTCACGGGCCTCGTCTCCACGGTCACCGGCGCGCTCGGCGGCGCAACGGGCGGTACCAGCGGGGGCCCGCTCGCCCCGGTCACCGGTCTCCTCGGCGCAGTCACGGGCGCCCTCGGCGGCGCAACGGGTGGCGCAGGCGGCAGCAGCCCGCTCGCCCCGGTGACGAACGCCGTCTCCACGGTGACGAGCACGGTCGGCGTACCGGCACTGAGCGGCGGCACGGGTGCCGTCACGAACTCGGGCGCGGCGTCGAATCCGCTTGCGCCCGTCACGTCGTTGATCGGCGGCCTGCTCGGCGGCACGCACGGCAAGTAATCCGACATCCATTCATCGAAAAGACAGCGAGGAGTCCATCATGTCCCAGCAACGTTCCATCCCGACGGTCGCCCTGCGCCAGTGGCGCGCGCCCCTCACCGCCTTCGCCGCGGCGTGCCTGCTGGCCGCCTGCGGCGGCGGCGGCGTCAGCTCGCCGCCGACCAGCAGCAACGACAACAACAACCCGAGCACGAGCGGCACGTCCGGCACGAGCGGTACCAGCGGCTCGTCGACCGGCACCAAGGGTGTCATCAGCACGGTCGGCCAGACGGCCACCGACCTCGGCAGCACGGTCGGCAACATCAGCCTGCCGGGCCTCGGCGACGGCGTGACGAAGGGCGTCGGCAGCACGCTGTCCAGCACCGGCACGATCGTCGGTGCGGCAGCCGATGCGGTGAGCAACGGGCTGGGACAGATCGGCTCGACGAAGGACCCGGTGGGCACCACGGTTGCCGGTCTCGGCAACGTCGTCGGCGCAACCAGCAACACGGTCTCCGGCCTGAGCTCGACGGTCAAGGCGCTGGGCACGGGCCCGCTGGCACCGCTCGCGCCGGTCACGACGCCGGTCGGCACCGTGCTCGACACGGTCGCCAACGGCCTGACGGCCGCCGGCACGACGATCGGCTCGACGTTGTCGTCGGGCGCCGTGCAGCAGGTCACGCAACCGATCAGCTCGGCGATCACGCCGCTCGTGATCACCGCCGGCCAGGTCACGCAGCAGGTCGGCACGACGACCGGCCTCGGCCAACCCGTCTCGGGCCTGCTCGGCCAGATCGGCGGCGCCATCAGCTCGGCCGGCAAGCAGGTCGGCGGCACGTCGAGCCAGCCGCTCGTCGGCGACGTCGGCCAGCTCGTGACCGCGGTCGGCAACACCGTGACCAACGCGGGCGGGCTCGTCAACCCGAACGGCCCGAATGGCGCGGCACCGATCCCCGGCCTGATCACGAGCCTCGTCGGCGGTTCGACGGCAACCGTCCAGAACGGCTCGTCGTCGGGTTCCGGTTCGACGAACCCGCTCGGCGGCCTGCTGTCGGGTCTCGGCTCGACGCCGCTCGGTTCGCTCACGGGCGCCCTTGGCAGCGCAACGGGCGGCTCGGGCAGCGGCCCGCTCGCGCCGGTGACCGGCCTCGTCTCCACGGTGACCGGCGCACTGGGTGGCGCGGCAGGCGGTAGCAGCGGTCCGCTGGCACCAGTCACGAATCTCGTGTCGACGGTGACGGGCACGCTCGGCGGCGCAACAGGTGGCGCAGGCAGTGCAAACCCTCTCGCGCCCGTCACCGGTTTGCTGAATACTGTCACCGGAGCGGTTGGCGGTGCAGCGGGGTCCGGGGGCTCGAGCCCGCTCGCACCCGTCACGTCGCTGGTCGGCAGCGTGTCGGGTACGGCATCGTCGAGCAGCGGTTCGACGGGCCTGCTGGCACCGGTCACGGGGTTGCTGGGTACGCTGGGTAGCGTTGGCAAGTAAGGAGGACGGTCGCGTCATTGCAGCCGGAGCGAATGGCGCGGCCGTACAAGCACAACCGGCATGGCGGCACGCGGCGCGCGACATCCAGGTGTCGCGCGCCGGTATTACAAAGAAGACGAAAAGCAAGGCCTACGAGGAAGAACAATGAAATCCAGACTCGACAGATGGATGATGCTGCTCGCCATCGCGGCGGCAGGCACGGCACAGGCACAAACGCGCGTCGGCGGTAACCCGCTCGACTCCCTTCCCCAGATCAACGCACCGAAGACGGGCCCGAACGTCACCGTTCAGGTCGCGCCGCAGGCGCCGCAATTGCAGGAGCTGCTGTCGCGGCACCTGACGCCGAAGACGTTCCAGGTCGAAGGTGTGAAGTCGGTACCGTTCGAGGAAATCACGCGCCGCTTCACGCCGCTCGTCGGCAAGGACATCACGATCGGCGAGCTGATCGAAACCGCCAACGGCGTGACGAAGCTGTACCAGGAGCGCGGCTACGCGCTGTCGTTCGCGTTCGTTCCCGCGCAGACGTTCGAGGACGGTGTCGTGCGTATCACGGTGGTCGAAGGCTATGTGTCGGAGGTCAAGGTCACCGGCAAACCCGGCGCGATGGAACCGAAGATTCGCGCGATTGCCGCGCACATCACGGCCGACCGACCGCTGCGCCGCGCGACGTTCGAGCACTACGTGAACACGTTCGGCCTGCTGCCCGGCCTCACGGTGAAGGCGAACGTCCCGCCGCCGCAAACCACCGACGGCGCGACGACGCTCGAGCTCGCGGTCGACCGCAAGCCGTTCAACGTCAGCACGGGGATCGACTTCAACCACCCGGGCGTCCAGGGCCTCATCACCGCGACCGAAAACGGCCTGACGCGATTCGGCGAGCAACTGAGCATCTCGGCGCTCGCGCCGCCGGGACGCGACAAGCAAACCTACTTCGCGTTCAGCGGCGCCCTGCCCGTAGGCAGCAGCGGCCTGATCACGCGACTCGATGCCAGCACATATCGCGGCAAGCCGACCGACAACCCGGGGTTGCCGTCGTACGTCGAGCGGACGGTCAAGAACGAAAAACTCGGTCTTTCGGCCTCCTATCCGATCCTGTTGAACAATCAGCGCAGCCTGCTCGGCACCGTGTCGGGCTATGCGTCGCACAACGAGGACCGCTACCAGAACCAGATCAACGGTGCGAGCCTCGATACGCGTTCGCAGGTTCGCGTGCTGCAGATGCAGCTCGACTACACGAGCGTCCAGCCGAAACAGGTACAGAAGCTGAGCGTCAACGTCGCGAAGGGGTTCAATATCCTCGGCGCGTCGAAAGCGCAGGACATTACCGTCGGTACGACGACGACCTCGGTGGATAGCCCGATCTCGCTGACCTTCGTTCGCACCGGCGCGACTTTCACGCAGACGAACGAATGGCCGTTCCGGATCGGCACGTCGGTTTCGCTGACCGGGCAATACAGTCCCGACTCGCTGCCGACGTCCGAACAGATCTCGTTCGGCTCGACCCGTTACGCGCTCGGCTACCAGCCGGGCGAAACGTCGGGCGACTCGGGCTGGGGGATGTCGCTGGAAGTCAACCGCGGTTTCACGCCGGGCTGGACGTATCTGAAATCGATCACGCCGTACATCGCATACGACATGGCGCGCGTGTATCTGCACTCGGGCACGCCGTCACCGAACCGCATGTCGTCGGTCGGCATCGGCGTGCGGCTCACGGACAGCCGCTACTACAGTCTCGACCTGAACGTCGCCAAACCGGTGGGCGACGCACCGGTCGAAAGCGCGTCACGCAGCCCACGCATCAACGCCGCGTTCTCCTATCAGCTCAACTGATCGGTCACCAAAGCCTCGAAACAGCCCGCATCACGCGGGCTGTTTCGATTAGAGTCCCCTCTATCAAACGTGGCGCACGGTTTCACGTATTCTGGCGAAGCTCGCAACATGCCCGCCCCATGCAGACGGGCGTGCGGGCGAATCGAACAGACATGCAAAACAAGGAGGATGACAATGATTCAACTGACCCGCCCGTTGCGTGCAATCGCCATTGCCGGCGCCCTGCTCGCGTGCGCAGCACCCACCTTCGCGCAAGCCGACAGCCCCATCGGCATGTGGCAAACGATCGACGACAACACCCATCAACCGAAGGCACTCGTGCAGATCGCCGAGGACGGCGACGGCGCGCTGACCGGCAAGGTCGTCAAGGGCCTCGGCGCGAACGATACGCCCGATCGCCGCTGCACCGCGTGCACGGACGAGCGCAAGGATCAGCTCATCAAGGGCATGACGATCATCAAGGCGATGAAGAAGGACGGCGACCACTGGGACGGCGGCAACATTCTCGACCCGGAGAACGGCAAGGTCTACAAGTGCAAGATGACGCTTGAAGATGGTGGCCAGAAGCTCGTGGTGCGCGGCTACATCGGCGTGTCGCTGCTCGGTCGCTCACAGACCTGGGTTCGCCAGCAATAACGCACCACGCGCCAAAACGCGCGGCTCAATAAAAATCGGCCTGCGACAACGTCGTCAGGCCGATTTCTTTTGGTGCGCGCACAACGAAAAGCGATGGAATCACGCTGCGTGCTTCATTGCACCCGATGCATAGCTGCCTGGTGCACGATACGCGGGTGCTGCGTTGCTACGCGCCTCCGCCGCTTTCGATTGCGTGTGCTTGCGCATCCGCGCGGAGAGTTCATTGCACAGATTCATACCGGCTTCGCCATAAAGCTCACGCATCACATTCATCAGCGTGCCCGTTTCGTGCCACACCTTGAAGCGGCGATGGCATGTTTGATACGACGGGTAACGGCGCGGCATGGCCGACCAGGTTGCGCCGCTGTAGATCACCCAGAGCACCCCGTTCAGCACGGCCCGCGTATTGGCTAACGGCCGGCCGCGCAACTCGGTGCGCGGCTGCATTTCGGGCAGAAGCGGCGCGACGCAGCGCCATTCGTGGTCGGTCAAATCGCGATACGGTGTCATGGACATCTCCAGCCTTAATAACCATGACACCACAATATCGGCTCACCTCAACGATGAATATAAGACAAATCCGAAAATACCCGCAGATCGACTTAATTTAACCGAAATTGACGTTTAAATCCCGCCAATTACCCGAGCCCGCATCCACTCAGGTCAACGACGTATCGACGATGCGGCGCGGTGTTTCGAGATACTCCTTCGACTGCATCTCGACGATGCGCGAGACCGTACGCGCGAATTCGTTGGCCATCGGGCCTTCGACGTACAGTTCCTCGGCCGGCACCGCCGCGGACATCAGCAGCTTGACCTTGTGGTCGTACAGCACGTCGATGAGCCACGTGAAGCGGCGCGCTTCGGACGCCATCCGCGGCGACATCTGCGGCACCTCGGACAGCACGATCGCATGGAAGCGGCTCGCCAGTTCGAGGTAGTCGTTCTGCGAACGCGGGCCGCCGCACAGCGTCGCGAAATCGAACCACACGACGCCGTCCGCCTTGCGCAGCGCCTTCAGTTCGCGCTTCTCGATATGCAGGATCGGGCTCTCGTCGGGCACGGCCGCGAGCTTG
The DNA here is from genome assembly GCF_016586105.1 of Burkholderia sp. E168m15. Taxonomy (NCBI): domain Bacteria; kingdom Pseudomonadati; phylum Pseudomonadota; class Betaproteobacteria; order Burkholderiales; family Burkholderiaceae; genus Burkholderia; species Burkholderia sp. E168m15. Next base: position 35,635 of record NZ_BCPO01000040.1, on the reverse strand, counting down.
CCGAATGCATGGCGCAGTTCGCGATCGGCATCCGCGCCGAGCGGCGTGTGATACATCTTCACCTGCGCGAGCGTGCGCTGGCGATAATCGACCCCCGCATCGACGTTGAGCACGTCGAGCTTGTCCTTGATCAGCGCGATCGCCGGCAGCATGCGGTCGCGATGCAGGCCGTCCGGATACAGATCGTCGGGATCGTAATTCGACGTCATCACGAACTGCACGCCGTTGTTGAACAGACGATCGAGCAGGCGGTACAGGATCATCGCGTCGGCGATGTCCGACACGTGGAACTCGTCGAAACAGATCAGCCGGTAACGCTTCGCGATGCGTCGCGCGAGTTCGTCGAGCGGATCGGCCTGCCCTTTCAGTTCCTCGAGTTCGCGGTGCACTTCACGCATGAATTCGTGGAAATGCAGGCGCGTCTTGCGCTGCACGGGCACCACCGCGTAGAAGCTGTCCATCAGGAAGCTCTTGCCGCGACCGACACCGCCCCACATGTAGACGCCGCGCGGCAGGTCCGGGTGATTGATGAGCTTCTTGAACGCGTTCGAGCGACGCGCCTTGTAGTCGACCCATTCGTCGAAGCAGCGCTGCAGGCGATCGACGGCCGCGCGCTGGGCGGGATCGGACTGATAGCCGCGCGTGGTCAGTTCGCGCGTGTAGTATTCGGTGACGTTCATCGGGGCAAACCGGAAAAAACAAAGGCGAGCGGGAAAAACCCGCCCGCCTTCGTCATGAGACGGTTGCGCCAGCCGATGGCCGGCCGGCGCTATACCGCGCTCAGCTGTTCAGCGAGCGCTTGTCGACCGCGAGCGCCGCTTCGCGCATCACTTCCGACATCGACGGGTGCGGATGGCAGATGCGGGCGATGTCTTCCGACGCCGCCTTGAATTCCATCGCGACCACGGCTTCCGCGATCAGGTCCGACGCGTTCGCGGCGATCACGTGCACGCCGAGCAGCTCGTCGGTCTTCGCATCCGCGATCATCTTCACGAAGCCGTCCGGCGCGTTCATGCCGAGCGCGCGGCCGTTGATCGAGAACGGGAACTTGCCCGTCTTGATCTCGCGGCCTTCCGCCTTCAGCTGCTGCTCCGTCTTGCCGACCCATGCGATTTCCGGGTACGTGTAGATCACCCACGGAATGCAGTTGTAGTCGATGTGCGGCTTCTGGCCGTCGATCACTTCCGCGACCAGCACGCCTTCGTCTTCCGCCTTGTGCGCGAGCATCGGGCCGCGCACCACGTCGCCGATCGCGTACACGTTCGGCACCGCCGTGCGGCAATGGTCGTCCACGTCGATGAAGCCGCGCTCGTTCGCCTTCAGGCCGATCGCCTCGAGGCCGAGGTTGTCGGTGTTCGGCACGCGGCCGACCGACACGATCAGGCGGTCGGCATCGAGCGTCTGCGCGTTGCCGTCCTTGTCCGTGTAGGCGATCGACACGCCGTCGGCGGTCGTCTTCACGTCACCGATCTTCACGCCGAGATGGATGTCGAGGCCCTGCTTCTTGAACAGCTTGGCCGCTTCCTTCGCGAGCGCTTCGTCGGCTGCGCCGAGGAACGCCGGCAGCGCTTCGAGCACCGTCACGTCGGCACCGAGGCGACGCCACACCGAGCCGAGCTCGAGGCCGATCACGCCCGCGCCGATCACGGCGAGCTTCTTCGGCACCGAGTCGAACGTCAGTGCACCTTCGTTGTCCGACACGATCTTGTTGTCGACCGGGATGTTCGGCAGGTGACGCGCCTTCGAACCCGTCGCGATGATCACGTTCTTCGCGGTGACGACTTCGGCTTCACCCTCGCCGCTCACTTCGATCTGCACGCCGGCATCGGTCTTGCCGGTGAACTTGCCATGGCCCTTCAGCCAGGTGATCTTGTTCTTCTTGAACAGGAACTCGATCCCGCTCGTCATCTTCTCGACGATCGCATCCTTGCGGCCGAGCATCTTCGCGACGTCGATCTTCACGCCGTCGACCGTGATGCCGTGGTCGGCCAGGTGGTGCGACGTGTTCTCGAACTCTTCCGACGACGCGAGCAGCGCCTTCGACGGGATGCAACCGACGTTCAGGCAGGTGCCGCCGAGCTTCAGCGCGCCGGCCGGGTTCTTCCACTTCTCGATACAGGCAACGGTCTTGCCGAGCTGCGCGGCGCGAATCGCGGCGATGTAGCCGCCGGGGCCGGCGCCGATCACGACGACGTCAAATTCCTTGGACATGACAATCCTTTCTACTTGTACGCCCGCAGGTTCGCACGTGGGCGCGAACCTGCGGAACGGGTCGATGCGGTGAGACTCGGCTTACAGGTCGAGCAGCAGGCGTGCCGGATCTTCCAGCGCATCCTTCATCGCGACGAGCGACAGCACGGCTTCGCGGCCGTCGATGATGCGGTGGTCGTACGACAGCGCGAGGTAGTTGATCGGGCGGATCACGATCTGGCCGTTCTCGACGACCGGGCGCTCCTTCGTCGCGTGCACGCCGAGGATGGCCGATTGCGGCGGGTTGATGATCGGGGTCGACAGCATCGAGCCGAACACGCCGCCGTTCGAGATCGAGAACGTACCGCCCGTCATTTCCTCGATCGACAGCTTGCCGTCCTTCGCCTTCTGGCCGAATTCGGCGATCTTCTTCTCGATCTCGGCGAGGCTCAGTTGATCCGCGTTGCGCAGGATCGGCACGACCAGGCCGCGCGGCGAACCGACCGCGATACCGATGTCGAAGTAGCCGTGGTAGACGATGTCGTTACCGTCGATCGACGCGTTCACGAGCGGGAACTTCTTCAGCGCATGGACGGCCGCCTTCACGAAGAACGACATGAAGCCGAGCTTCACGCCGTGTTCCTTCTCGAACTTGTCCTTGTACTTGTTGCGCAGTTCCATGACCGGAGCCATGTTCACTTCGTTGAACGTCGTCAGGATCGCGTTGGTCTGCTGCGATTCGAGCAGACGCTCGGCGATACGCGCACGCAGGCGCGACATCGGCACGCGCTGTTCCGGACGGTCGTTCAGCCAGGTCGCTGCCGACGCCGGCACCTTCACTTCCGGCAGCGCCGGCTTCGCGGCGGCGGTCTTCGCCGGTGCGGCGGCCGGAGCAGCCTTCGGTGCGCTGCCTGCTGCCAGCGCGTCGCCCTTCGTGACGCGGCCGTCGCGGCCCGAACCTGCGACGTCGCCCGTCGACAGGCCCTTCTCGGCCAGCAGCTTCGCTGCGGCCGGCGATGCGGCGGCCGAGCTCGATGCCGTTGCGGCTGCCGGCTGAGCGGCCGGTGCGGCGGCGGCTGCAGCGGGCGCGGCTGCCGGCTTGACTTCGGCGGCGCCTGCCGCGGCTTCGGCGGCACCTGCCTTCGCTTCGGTGTCGATCGTCGCGATGATCTGGTCGGCCACGACCGTGTCACCGTCGTTCTGCAGCACTTGCGCGAGCACGCCCGCTGCCGGTGCCGGCACTTCGAGGACGACCTTGTCGGTCTCGAGTTCGATCAGGATTTCGTCCTGCGCGACTGCTTCGCCCGGCTTCTTCTTCCACTGCAGCATGGTGGCTTCCGACACCGACTCCGACAACTGGGGGACTTTGACTTCTACGATAGCCATGTGATTTTCCTGGATGCTTAATCTGGGGTATGACGAGGTTCGTGCGATTCCTTCGGCCGGTGCGGCGCGCGACGCGCCCGGCGGGCCAAAAGGAACGGGAAAGCGCCGCACGCCTTCCCGTTTCGCTTGACGTCGGTTATTTCGCGATCGATGCGCTCTTCAGGCGGCCGAATGCCCCTTCGATCAGGGCCTTCTGCTGCTCGTAGTGCTTCGCGTAGTAGCCGACCGCCGGCGAGGCCGAAGCCGGACGGCCGCTGTATGCCAGCTTCTGCCCTTCCTTCATGCCTTCCTTCAGGTGGTGCTCGACGTAGAACCAGGGACCCTGGTTCTGCGGCTCGTCCTGCACCCAGACCACTTCAGTCGCGTTCTCGTACTTCTTCATTTCGGCTTCGAACTGCTTGTGCGCGAACGGATACAGCTGCTCGATACGGATGATCGCGACGTCGTTCGCCTTCGCTTCGCGGCGATGCGCGACGAGGTCGTAATACACGCGGCCCGAGCATGCCAGCACGCGCTTGACCTTCTTCGCGTCGATGCCGCCGTCGGTTTCGCCCAGCACCGGCTGGAACGAGCCCTTCGCGAGTTCCGACAGGTCCGACACCGCTTCCTTGTGACGCAGCAGCGACTTCGGCGTGGCGACGATCAGCGGCTTGCGGAACAGGCGGATCATCTGGCGACGCAGCAGGTGGAAAATCTGCGCCGGCGTCGTCGGCTGGACGACCTGCATGTTGTGGTCGGCACACAGTTGCAGGAAACGCTCGATACGCGTGGACGAGTGTTCCGGACCCTGGCCTTCGTAGCCGTGCGGCAGCAGCATCGTGAGACCCGACACGCGGCCCCACTTCACTTCGCCCGACGAGATGAACTGGTCGATCACGACCTGTGCGCCGTTGACGAAGTCGCCGAACTGCGCTTCCCACAGCACGAGCGTGTTCGGCTCGGCGGTCGAATAACCGTATTCGAAGCCCAGCACCGCTTCTTCCGACAGCACCGAGTCGATCACCGTGAACTTCGCCTGACCGTCGGCGATGTTCTGCAGCGGCACGTACGTGCCGTCGTTCCAGCGCTCGCGGTTCTGGTCGTGCAGCACCGCGTGACGGTGCGTGAACGTGCCGCGGCCCGAGTCCTGGCCCGTCAGGCGCACCGAGTAGCCCGAAGCGACGAGCGACGCGAATGCGAGGTGTTCGCCCATGCCCCAGTCGAGCGGCTGGTCGCCGCGCGCCATGTTGCGGCGGTCGTTGATCACGCGCTCGACGAGCGGGTGAACCTTGAAGTTTTCCGGGACCGTCGTGATGCGTTCGCCCAGGCGCTTCAGTTCGGCGAGCGGCACGGCCGTATCGGCTGCGTCCGTCCACTTGCGGTTCAGGAACGGAACCCAGTCAACCGCGTACTTGCTCTTGTAGTTCGACAGGACCGGATCGACGGTGTGGTGGCCGTCGTCCATCGCCTTGCGGTACGCCTTCACGTAGTTGTCGGCGTCTTCCGCGGTGATCACGCCCTGCTGCACGAGCTTCTCGGCGTACAGCGCACGGGTGCCCGGGTGCTGCGCGATCTTCTTGTACATCAGCGGCTGCGTGACCGCCGGCGTGTCCTGCTCGTTGTGACCCAGCTTGCGGAAGCAGACGATGTCGATCACGACATCCTTGTGGAACTGCATCCGGTAGTCGATCGCGATCTGGATCGCGAGCACGACGGCTTCCGGATCGTCGCCGTTCACGTGCAGCACCGGCGCCTCGATCATCTTGACGACGTCGGTACAGTACAGCGTCGAGCGCGCGTCGCGCGGGTCGGACGTCGTGAAGCCGATCTGGTTGTTGATGACGATGTGCAGCGTGCCGTGCGTGCCGTAACCGCGCGTCTGCGCGAGGTTCAGCGTTTCCATCACGACGCCCTGGCCAGCGAAGGCCGCGTCGCCGTGGATCTGCACCGGCAGCACTTGCAGGCCGTCTTCGTCGCCGCGACGGTCCATCCGCGCCTTCGCGGAACCTTCGACCACCGGGTTGACGATTTCGAGGTGCGACGGGTTGAACGCGAGCGACAGGTGGACCGGGCCGCCTTCCGTCGACACGTCCGACGAGAAGCCCTTGTGGTACTTCACGTCACCGGCCGGCAGGTCGTCGACGTGCTTGCCTTCGAATTCGGCGAACAGGTCGGCCGGCATCTTGCCCAGCGTGTTGACCAGCACGTTCAGACGGCCGCGGTGGGCCATGCCGATGATGATTTCCTGCACGCCGCTCTTGCCTGCGTGCTGGACGACTTCGTCCATCGCGGCGATGAAGCTTTCGCCGCCTTCGAGCGAGAAGCGCTTCTGGCCGACGTACTTGGTGTGCAGGTAGCGCTCGAGGCCTTCGGCGGCCGTCAGGCGGTTCAGGATGTGCTTCTTCTTCTCGATCGAGAACGACGGCGTCGCGCGGGTCGATTCCAGGCGCTCCTGCCACCAGCGCTTCTGTTCCGGGTCGCTGATGTACATGTACTCGGCGCCGATCGTGCCGCAATACGTGTCGCGCAGACCCTTGACGATGTCACGCAGCGAAGCCTGGTCGAAACCGAAGTACAGGTTGCTTGCGCTGTACGTCTGGTCGAGGTCGCCTTCGGAGAAGTCGTAGAAAGCCGGTTCGAGTTCGGGAATGGCGGGACGTTCGCGACGCTTCAGCGGATCGAGGTTGGCCCATTGCGAGCCGAGGAAGCGGTAGGCGCTGATCAGCGACTGGACGTGCACCTGCTTGCGTGCGGTCGCGAGATTGCTGGTGCTTTCGCGGGGGATGAAGGCATTGGCCTTCGCACGCTCGGCGAACGATTCGACGATCGGGAAGTGAGCGACGTCATTGGCATTCGAGCCGTCGGTTGCAGGCACGTTCTGCAACGCGTCGAAATACTCGCGCCAGTTCTCCGGCACCGATGCCGGATTGTTGAGGTATGCATCGTACAGTTCTTCAACGTACGAAGCATTGCCGCCGAACAGATAGGAGTTCAGCTGAAACTGCTTCATTACATCTGACATTTTACGCTCACCTTTCTTCGAGCTTCTCGAGAAATAGCGGGTTACTCAACCTTCCGCGACACGGCCTGACCGTTTAGCGGATTGCGAATCAAGTCTTGCTTGGAAGGACCTAAAACTTGCGTGCGCGCAGCATATCACAGAACCGATACCGGAGTTCACGGCGAAATGTGCCCGAAAGCGCCGCGCGGCGGGGTTTTGCCGGATTGCGGCGACCTGCGGGAACAGTGTTTTGCAGGCAATCCGGTTGCACGACGCGCAGATGCAAAAAAGGCTGCCCGAAGGCAGCCTTTTTCGTCGTACTCGGGAACGATCGATGCTTAGTCGACCGCGCCTTCGCGGCTCGCGCGGCGACGCTCGTGCTCCTTCAGGAAGCGCTTGCGCAGACGGATCGACTGCGGCGTCACTTCGACGAGCTCGTCGTCGTCGATGAATTCCACCGCGTATTCCAGCGACATCTGGACCGGCGGCACGAGACGCACGGCTTCGTCGGTGCCCGACGCGCGCACGTTGGTCAGCTGCTTGCCCTTGATCGGGTTCACGACGAGGTCGTTGTCGCGGCTGTGGATGCCGATGATCATGCCCTCATACAGCGCGTCGCCCGGCTTCACGAACATGCGGCCGCGATCCTGCAGCTTCCACAGGGCGTAGGCAACCGCCGCGCCGTCGTCCTGCGAGATCAGCACGCCGTTGCGGCGCTCGAAGACCGAGCCGTCCTTGACCGGTGCGTACGAGTCGAAGATGTGGCTCATCAGGCCCGTGCCGCGCGTGAGCGTCAGGAATTCGCTCTGGAAGCCGATCAGGCCACGTGCCGAGATCTTGTACTCCAGGCGCGTGCGGCCGCGGCCGTCCGACGCCATGTCGAGCATTTCGCCCTTGCGGCGGCCGAGCTCTTCCATCACGCCGCCCTGGTGTTCGTCCTCGACGTCGACCGTCAGCAGCTCGTACGGCTCGTGACGCACGCCGTCGATTTCCTGCATCACCACGCGCGGACGCGACACGGCGAGCTCGTAGCCTTCGCGACGCATGTTCTCGACGAGAATCGTCAGGTGCAGTTCGCCGCGGCCCGACACTTCGAACACGGTTTCGTCGCCGGTATCCTTCACGCGCAGCGCGACGTTGTGGTTCAGTTCCTTCATCAGACGGTCGCGGATCTGGCGGCTCGTCACGAACTTGCCTTCGCGGCCGGCGAGCGGCGACGAGTTGACGAGGAAGTTCATCGTCAGCGTCGGTTCGTCGACGGTGATCATCGGCAGCGCTTCCGGCGTGTCGACCGCGCAGATCGTCGCGCCGATGCCGACGTCTTCAATACCGTTGATCAGCACGATGTCGCCCGCTTCCGCCGATTCGACCTGCACGCGCTCCAGACCCTTGAACGACAGCACCTGGTTGATCTTGCGGTTCAGCACGTCGCCTTCCGGGCCAAAGCGCATCACGACCGGCTGGCCCGGCTTGATGCGGCCGCGCGTGATGCGGCCGACGCCGATCCGGCCGACGTACGTCGAATAGTCGAGCGACGTGATCTGGAGCTGCAGCGGCGCTTCCGGATCGGCCGGGCGAACCGGCACGTGCTCGAGGATCGCCTCGAACAGCGGACGCATGTCGCCTTCACGCGCGGCCGGGTCGAGCGATGCGTAGCCGTTCAGGCCCGACGCGTAGACGATCGGGAAGTCGAGCTGCTCTTCGGTCGCGCCGAGCTTGTCGAACAGGTCGAAGGTCTGGTTGATCACCCAGTCGATCCGCGCGCCCGGGCGGTCGATCTTGTTGACGACGACGATCGGCTTCAGGCCGAGCGCGAGCGCCTTCTTCGTGACGAAGCGCGTCTGCGGCATCGGGCCCTCGACCGCGTCGACGAGCAGCAGCACCGAGTCGACCATCGACAGCACGCGCTCGACTTCGCCGCCGAAGTCCGCGTGCCCCGGGGTGTCGACGATGTTGACGTGCGTGCCTTCGTATTCGACCGCGCAGTTCTTCGCGAGAATCGTGATCCCGCGCTCTTTTTCGATGTCGTTCGAATCCATCACCCGCTCCGCAATCTGCTGGTTGTCGCGGAAGGTGCCGGACTGGCGGAGCAGTTGGTCGACGAGCGTGGTCTTGCCGTGGTCGACGTGGGCGATGATGGCGATATTGCGAAGGGCGCGGGTCATAGAAACCTGGAAATCCGTTTGAACGCGCAAACGCGCGCGCTCGTTTTTCACGGGCGCGCGCCGTTGCAGCTTGGTGAGCCTCAAATTATAGCACGTGCGAGTGGCGAGAGCTGGCCTACACGTTGCAACGCAACAAAACGGGCCGCCCCGCCCTCCGCTCCCGACCCGGCCGAGCCTCTTCTGCATCACGACCGGCGCGCCGAAAAACCTTATCTGGACAAGGGATTCTCGCCGGACGGAGCGCGCGTTTCGCGGTTCGATTAACATTTGCCGCGGCAAGCAATTGTGCCTATACTGCTGCCTAGTCAACTATTGCAGCTTCAGGGTTTTATGTCGGATTCTCCTACCCCACCGCCCGTTTCGCCGCTGTCTACGTATCAGATGAACGACAGCGTCGGTTATCTGATGTCGCGCGTGAAGTCGGTGATGACCAATCTCGTCACGCAGCGCACGCAGGAAGAGCTCGGCATCACGGGCACGCAGGCGAGCATGCTGTTCATGATCGCGGTCGGCAAGTGCTCGACGGCCGCCGAACTCGCACGCGAATACGGCATCGACGCAAGCGCGGTCACGCGCCTGCTCGACCGGGTCGAGAAACGCGGCCTGCTGTCACGCGTGCGGAGCGTCGAGGATCGGCGCGTCGTGCGGCTCGAGCTCACCGACGAAGGCCGCGCGCTGGCCGAACGGCTGCCGCCCATTTTCCGCAGCGTGCTCGACCAGGTGCTGGACGGGTTTACGCCGGAAGAAGTCGGGTTCCTGAAGAGCATGCTGCGCCGCATTCTCAGCAACTATTGCGAGACGACCGGCGGTAGCATCACGTAATAGTTGCCATAACAATTACTTTTGACAGATTAATGTAAGGAAATCCTTGCAGTGTCCATCATTCATTCCGAGTCAGGGGTTAGCGCGATGAAAACCTCCCCGTTGTCCGTGCGCGCCGGGTCGTGCCGTGCCGCCGTCGCCGCCGCGGTCGCCGCGCTGGCGCTGGCGGGCTGCGCGAATTACATCGGCATCAAGAGCGACAAGCAGATCGCCCCCGCGTCGCAATTCGAATCCGCCCAGAGCCTGCCGGCCCAGGGCGGCCAGTGGCCGGCGCTCGACTGGGCTAACCAGTTCGGCGATCCGCAACTGCCGAAGCTGATCGACGAAGCGCTGCAGGGCAACCCGTCGATCGCGCAGGCCCAGGCGCGCATCGCGAAAGCCTCGTCGTACATCGAATCGTCCCGCTCGAACCTGATGCCGAAGGCCGAAGCCAGCTATTCGTGGACGCGCGAGCTGTATTCGTCGAACGCACTGTTCCCGCCCCCGTACGGCGGCCAGTGGTACAGCGAGAACAATGTGCTCGCGAGCGCCTCGTGGGAACTCGATCTGTGGGGCAAGAACCGCGAACGCCTGCACACGGCCGTATCGCAGGAAAAAGCCGCCGAAGCCGACATGCAACAGGCGCGCATCACGCTCGCGTCGTCGGTCGCGCGCACCTATAACTCGCTCGCGCAGCTCTATGCGCTGCGCGACATCGCGCAGCGCGAGATCACCAACCGCGAGACGGTCGGCAAGATCACCGACGGCCGCGTATCGGCCGGCCTCGACACCAACGTCGAGCGCCAGACGGCCCGCGGCAACATCGCGACAACCCAGGCTTCGCTGTCGGACCTCGACGGGCAGATCACGACGGTGCGCTACCAGCTCGCCGCGCTGCTCGGCAAAGGCCCGGATCGCGGGCTGCAGATCGCGGCGCCCGTGCTGAACCCGAGCGGCGACGTCACGCTGCCCGGCAACCTGCCGGCCGATCTCGTGTCGCGCCGCCCCGACATCGTCGCCGCGCGCTGGCAGGTCGAAGCCGCGATGCACGACGTGAAGGAAGCGAAGGCCGAGTTCTACCCCGACGTGAACCTCGCGGCCGGCTTCGGCTTCGATGCGTTCGGCTGGGGCAAATTCCTGAACTTCGCGAGCCGCCAGGCGCAGTTCGGCCCGGCGATCCACCTGCCGATCTTCGATGCCGGCGCGCTGCGCGCTCAGCTCAAGGGCCGTTACGCCGACTTCGACCTGTCGGTCGCGAACTACAACCAGACGCTGATCGGCGCGCTGAACGACGTCGCGACGCAGGTCGCGTCGATCCGCGCGATCGATCGGCAGATGGGCGACGCCCAACGTGCGCTCGACGCATCGACGCGCGCGTACGATCTCGCGGTCATCCGCTACAAGGCCGGCCTGTCGCCGCAACTGCAGGTGCTGACGGCGGACAGCAACCGCCTCGCATCGGAGCAGACGGTGACCAACCTGAAGATGCGTCGCCGCGACATGCAGCTCGCGCTGATCAAGGCGCTCGGCGGCGGGTTCGACGCAACCGGCACGCCGCTCGCCGCGCCCGATGCCGCCACGCCGACCAAACAGGCCGCCAATTGAGCCGGCGCCACCACTACGCAGACACTCGAAATAACGGACGGAGAAAATCGCCATGAGCGACCAACAAAACGCCGCCAGCGCGCAGCCGCAGAACAACGGCAAGCGCAAACGAATGATGACGCTGCTCGTCGCGGTCATCGTGATCGCGGCCATCGCATACGGCCTGTACTACTTCCTCGTCGCCCGCTTCCATGAAGACACCGACGATGCCTACGTGAACGGCAACGTCGTGCAGATCACGCCGCAGGTCACCGGCACCGTGATCGCCGTGAAGGCGGACGACACGCAAACGGTCAAGGCCGGCGATCCGCTCGTCGTGCTCGACCCCGCCGATTCGCAGGTCGCGCTGCAGCAGGCGGAAGCCAACCTCGCGCAGACGGTGCGCCAGGTGCGTGGCCTGTTCGTCAACGACGACCAGTACCGCGCGCAAGTCGCGCTGCGCCAGTCCGACCTGTCGAAGGCCCAGGACGATCTGCGCCGCCGCCTGGCCGTCGCGCAGACGGGCGCCGTGTCGCAGGAAGAAATCTCGCACGCCCGCGACGCGGTGAAGGCCGCGCAGGCATCGGTCGACGCCGCGCAGCAACAGCTCGCATCGAATCGCGCATTGACCGCGAACACGACGATCGCATCGCACCCGAACGTGATGGCCGCCGCCGCGAAGGTGCGCGACGCGTACCTCGCGAACGCGCGTAACGTGCTGCCGGCGCCGGTCACCGGCTACGTCGCGAAGCGCTCGGTGCAGGTCGGCCAGCGCGTGTCGCCCGGCAACCCGCTGATGTCGGTGGTGCCGCTCAATGCCGTGTGGGTCGACGCGAACTTCAAGGAAGTCCAGCTGAAGCACATGCGCATCGGCCAGCCGGTCGAGCTGACGGCCGACATCTATGGTTCGTCGGTCACGTACCACGGCAAGGTCGTCGGCTTCTCGGCCGGCACGGGCTCGGCGTTCTCGCTGCTGCCGGCGCAGAATGCGACCGGCAACTGGATCAAGGTCGTGCAGCGCCTGCCGGTGCGGATCGAGCTCGATCCGAAGGATCTCGACAAGCATCCGCTGCGTATCGGCCTGTCGATGCAGGTCGACGTGGACATCAAGGACGAACGCGGCGACCAGCTCGTCAACGCGCCGAACACCGTCTACGAGACCAACGTGTTCGCGAAATACGGCGACGAGGCCGACGCCGAAATCGCGCGCATCATCGCCGAGAACGCGGGCGGCAACGCATCGGCGCCGGTCGCGGCGAAGCAGAACACCGCCGCGAAAATGATGTAACCGTTCCGACTCCGGAAAGACAACCGACATGGCACAGGCTCCTGCCTCCTACCCGCCCTTGCAGGGCGGGCAACTCGTACTCGGGACGATCGCGGTGTCGCTCGCGGTGTTCATGAACGTGCTCGACACGTCCATCGCGAACGTCGCGATCCCGACCATCTCGGGCGACCTCGGCGTGTCGTCCGACCAGGGCACGTGGGTCATCACGTCGTTCGCGGTCGCGAACGCCATCTCGGTGCCGCTGACCGGCTGGCTGACCGACCGTTTCGGGCAGGTGCGCCTGTTCCTCGCGTCGATCATCCTGTTCGTCATCTCGTCGTGGATGTGCGGGCTGTCGCCGAACCTGCCGTTCCTGCTCGGCTCGCGCGTGCTGCAGGGCGCGGTCGCCGGCCCGATGATTCCGCTGTCGCAAGCGCTCCTGCTGTCGAGCTATCCGCGCGCGAAAGCACCGATGGCGCTCGCGCTATGGGCGATGACGACGCTGATCGCGCCGGTCGCGGGCCCGATTCTCGGCGGCTGGATCTCGGACAACTACTCGTGGCCGTGGATCTTCTACGTCAACATCCCGGTCGGCATCGCCGCCGCCGCCGCGACGTGGATGATCTATCGCAACCGGGAGTCGGCCGTGCGCCGCGCGCCGATCGACGGCGTGGGCCTCGCGCTGCTGGTCGTCTGGGTCGGCTCGCTGCAGATCATGCTCGACAAGGGCAAGGATCTCGACTGGTTCGCGTCGACGACCATCGTCGTGCTCGCGCTGACCGCCGTCATCGCATTCGCGTTCTTCGTGATCTGGGAGCTGACCGCCGAGCACCCGGTCGTCGACCTGTCGCTGTTCCGCATCCGGAACTTCACCGGCGGCACGGTTGCGCTGTCGATCGGGTACGGCTTGTACTTCGGCAACCTCGTGCTGTTGCCGCTGTGGCTGCAGACGCAGATCGGCTACACCGCGACCGACGCCGGCCTCGTGATGGCGCCGGTCGGGCTGTTCGCCATCCTGCTGTCGCCGCTCACCGGGAAGTATCTGCCTCGCACCGATCCGCGCTTCATCTCGACGGCGTCATTCCTGACATTTGCGCTGTGCTTCTGGATGCGTTCGCGCTACACGACGGGTGTCGACGAATGGTCGCTGACGCTGCCGACGCTCGTGCAGGGCATCGCGATGGCGGGCTTCTTCATCCCGCTCGTGTCGATCACGCTGTCCGGCCTGCCCGGCCACCGCATTCCTGCGGCGTCCGGCCTGTCGAACTTCGTGCGGATCATGTGCGGCGGCATCGGCACGTCGATCTTCCAGACCGCGTGGGACCACCGCAACAACTTCCATCACGCGCAACTGGTCGAGCAGGCGAACCCGTACAACCCGACGTTCAACCAGGCCGTCACCCAGATGGGCAACCTCGGGCTGTCGCAGAGCCAGGCACACGGGCTCATCAACAACATGGCCACGCAACAGGCCGCGCAACTCGGCGTGAACGATCTGTTCTATATCTCGGCGGTGATCTTCGTGCTGCTGATCGCGCTGATCTGGATCACCAAGCCGGAACGCGCGGGCGGCGGCGATGCCGGCGCGGCGGCGTCGGCAGCGCACTGAGCGGCCAGGTTCAAGGCAGCGCACCAAACAAAAAGCCCGGTCGAAATCGACCGGGCTTTTTGCATTCTGCCGCGCGCACTTGCGTGCGCTGCTGCGTCATTGAGCCGTCACGACGAGCCGTTCCGGGGCGAGCACGCCATTCGCCTTGCGCGCCACGCCGAGCAACCGGGTGGCGTCGTACACGCGCACGCGCTCGCCATCGGCCGCGACGATCGGCTCGAGCGCCGACAGCGGCAGACGCTGGCCGTGCAGGAACCGCTTCGCGCTGGCTTCGTCGAGACGCACCAGCGGAAACGTCGACAGCAACGCATCGATCGGCTGAAGCCATGCATCGCGCGCCGCCTCGGCAGCGTCCGACAGCGCATCGAGCGTCACCGCATGCTCGAGCGTCAGCGCGCCGACGCCCGTGCGGCGCAGCATCGTCAGATGCGCACCGCAGCCGAGCGCTTCACCGATATCTTCCGCGAGCGTACGCACGTACGTGCCCTTGCTGCAGGTCACGCGAAACGTCACGTCGGGCAGCTCGCAGGCGAGCAGATCGAGCGCATGAATCGTCACGTTGCGACCTTCCCGCTCGACGGTCTGGCCGGCCCGCGCATATTCGTACAGCGGCTTGCCGTCGCGTTTGAGCGCCGAATACATCGGCGGTACCTGCACGATGTCGCCGGTGAAGCGCACGAGCGCGGCCTCCACCGCCGCGCGATCGCATTCGACGGGCCGCGTGTCGATCACCTCGCCTTCCGCGTCGCCGGTGGCCGTACGCTGGCCGAGACGCATCGTCGCTTCATACGTCTTGTCGGCGTCGAGCAAGTCCTGCGAGAACTTCGTCGCCTCGCCGAAGCACAGCGGCAGCAGGCCCGAAGCCAGTGGATCGAGCGTGCCGGTGTGACCGGCTTTCTTCGCGAGAAGCAGGCGCTTTGCGCGAATCAGCGCATCGTTGCTCGACAGGCCGATCGGCTTGTCGAGCAGGAGAACGCCGTCCAGCACGCGCCGGGGCACGCGCGGACGTGGGGATGCTGCATTCGTCATAGGGCGGTCGAACTCAATCGTCCTTGGCAGGCGTGTCGGCCTCGTCGTCGTCCTTCGCGCGCGTCGAGTTCGCTTCCTTGATCAGGCGCGACATTTCGACCGCCTTCTCGATCGTCTGGTCGTAGTGGAAATGCAGCGTCGGCACCGTATGAATGTGCAAGCGCTTGAACAGCAGGTTGTGCAGGTGACCCGACGCATGGTTCAGCGCCTCCTGCGTCTTCTCCGGATCGCCGGTGAGCGCCGTGAAGTAGACCTTCGCGTGCGCATAGTCCGGCGTCAGTTCCACGCTCTGGATGGTCACGATGCCGATGCGCGGATCTTTGACCTCGCGCATGATGAGTTCGGACAGATCGCGCTGAATCTGGTCGGCGATCTGAACGTTGCGATTGGGGGAAGTACGTTTCCTGGACATGATCGATCCGTGATCCGTTTATCAGGATGAAGCGGCGGCCATTGTCGGCACGCCACCATGAAAATGGGCGGGACAGGCCCAAGCCTGCCCCGCCCAAGAGCCGATACGCGACGATTACAGCGTACGTGCGACTTCGGTCACTTCGAATACTTCGAACTGGTCGCCTTCGGTGACGTCGTTGAAGTTCTTCACCGACATACCGCACTCGAAGCCTTGCTTGACTTCCTTCACGTCGTCCTTGAAGCGCTTCAGCGATTCGAGTTCGCCCGTGAAGATCACGACGTTGTTGCGCAGCACGCGAACCGACGACGAGCGCTTGACGATACCGTCGGTGACCATACAGCCGGCGACCGTGCCGATCTTCGGTACCTTGAAGACCTGGCGCACCTCGACCATGCCGGTGATGACTTCACGCTTCTCCGGCGCCAGCATGCCCGACATCGCCGCCTTCACCTCGTCCACTGCGTCGTAGATGATGTTGTAGTAGCGGATATCGATGCCGTTCGCCTCGGCCAGCTTGCGTGCCTGTGCGTCCGCACGCGTGTTGAAGCCGATGATGACCGCCTTCGATGCCGTCGCGAGGTTGACGTCGTTTTCGCTGATGCCACCGACCGCGCTGTGCACGATCTGCACGCGCACTTCGTCGGTCGACAGCTTGAGCAGCGACTGCACGAGCGCTTCCTGCGAACCCTGCACGTCTGCCTTGATGATGAGCGGCAGGTTCTGCACTTCGCCTTCGCCCATCTGCTCCAGCATGCTTTCCAGCTTCGCGGCCTGCTGCTTCGCGAGCTTCACGTCGCGGAACTTGCCCTGACGGAACAGCGCGATTTCACGCGCCTTGCGCTCGTCCGGCAGCACGATCACTTCCTCGCCCGCGCCCGGCACTTCCGACAGACCCTGGATCTCGACCGGAATCGACGGGCCGGCTTCCTTCGTCGGCTTGCCGTTCTCGTCGAGCATCGCACGGACGCGACCGTAGGCCGTACCGGCCAGCACGATATCGCCGCGGTTCAGCGTACCGGACTGCACCAGGATCGTCGCGACCGGGCCTTTACCCTTGTCGAGCTTCGCTTCGATCACGATACCCTTGGCCGGCGCCTCGACCGGTGCCTTCAGTTCCAGCACTTCAGCCTGCAGCAGCACGTTCTCGAGCAGATCGTCGATACCTGCGCCCGTCTTGGCCGACACCGGCACGAACGGCGAATCGCCACCGTATTCTTCCGGCACGACGCCTTCCGCGACCAGTTCCTGCTTGACGCGATCCGGGTTCGCTTCCGGCTTGTCGATCTTGTTGATCGCGACGACGATCGGCACGCCACCCGCCTTCGCGTGGGCGATCGCTTCCTTCGTCTGCGGCATCACGCCGTCATCGGCCGCCACCACCAGCACCACGATGTCGGTCGCCTTCGCGCCGCGTGCACGCATTGCCGTGAACGCTTCGTGACCCGGCGTATCGAGGAACGTGATGACGCCACGCGGCGTGTCGACGTGATAAGCGCCGATGTGCTGCGTAATGCCGCCCGCTTCGCCCGCGGCAACCTTCGCGCGGCGGATGTGGTCGAGCAGCGAGGTCTTGCCGTGGTCGACGTGACCCATCACCGTGACGACCGGCGGACGCGGCAGCTGCTCCGCATCGGTACCGGATTCGCCTTCGACGAGCAGCGCTTCCGGATCGTCCAGCTTCGCGGCAACCGCGCGGTGGCCCAGTTCCTCGACGATGATCATCGCCGTTTCCTGGTCCAGCACCTGGTTGATCGTGACCATCTGGCCCATCTTCATCATCACCTTGATGACTTCCGAGGCCTTGATCGACATCTTGTGCGCGAGATCGGCAACCGACACGGTTTCCGGCACGTGTACTTCACGGACGATCGGCTCGGTCGGCGCCTGGAACGTCGAGCTGTCCTGGTGACGGCCGCGACCCTTCGGGCCGCCGCGCCAGCCGCGGTCGACGCCGCCGCTCGAGTCGCCGCGCGTCTTGATGCCGCGACGCTTCGCCGCGTCGTCCTGCCAGCCGCCCTTGCCTGCGCCCGGCTTCTTGTTGCGGTCGCCCGCGCCTGCCGGCGCCTGCGTGGTGGCCGGAGCCGCCGCGCCAGCCGGCTTCTTCACGGCCGGACGCGCCTGCGCACCTTCCGGCTTCGCCGGCTTGTGCAGCGTGCCCTTCGCTTCGGCCGGCTTCGGCGGTTCGACCGGCTTCGGCGGCTCGACTGCCTTGACCACGGCCTTGCGCGGCGTGTTCATCATTTCGCGGATCGCGCGGGCTTCGGCTTCCGCCGCCGCGCGACGCTTGCTGATCTCTTCCTGCTCGGCGCGCGCCTTGTCGGCTGCCTCACGGGCAGCGTCCTCGGCCTTCTTCGCCGCTTCGCGCTGGGCCGCGCGTTCGGCGGCTGCGCGTGCTTCGTCCTGCGCGGACTGCGTCGGCGTCGATTCCTGCTCGGCAGCAGCCTGCTGCGCTGCCGCCTGCTGCTGGGCTGCGGCGGCTTCCGCCGCGGCACGCTTCGTCGCCGCTTCTTCCTCGGCGCGACGGCGCTCGGCCTCGGCCGCTTCCTCGCGGGCGCGACGTTCGGCTTCCTCGCGTTCGAGGCGTTCCTGACGCTCGCGCAGCTCCTGCGCCTGCTTCTCGAGCAGCTCGGCCTCGCGGCGCGCCTCTTCCTCGCGACGCTTCAGTTCTGCATCGTCGTCCGCTTCGGCGACCTGCGCCTGACCCTGATCCGCACCTTCGGCCACGTCGTCGCGCTTGACGAACGTACGCTTCTTGCGAACCTCGACCTGAATGGTGCGAGCCTTGCCCGTCGCGTCAGATTGCTTGATCTCCGACGTATGCTTGCGGGTCAGCGTGATCTTGCGCTTGTCGCCGTCAGTTGCGCCGTGCGACTTGCGCAAATGATCGAGCAGACGCGCCTTGTCCGTTTCGGACAGCGCATCGTCTTCACTCGCTTTCTGGACGCCCGCTGCCTGCAGCTGTTCGAGCAGCACACCAGCAGGCATTTTCAGTTCCGCGGCAAATTGGGCTACGTTGTTACTCGCCATTCATTCCTCTTAGTGCAAGGACCGATTCCTTGCGGTTAGCATCGGGTCAGGCCATACGGCCGCCATCAAATCAGTGCGCCATGGTCATTTCTCACTGGAACCAATGTTCACGTGCTTTCATGATCAACGCCTTAGCGGCATCCTCTTCCATTCCGGTCATGTCGACCAGTTCATCTACAGCCAGCTCGGCGAGATCGTCGCGCGTCTGCACGCCGTGTTCGGCCAGCTTCGCGAGCAGTTCCGGCGTGATGCCGTCGAGGCTCTTGAGATCCAGCGCTGCGTTCTCGACCTTTTCTTCGTTCGCGATGGCCATCGTCAACAGCGCGTCGCGTGCGCGGTTGCGCAGTTCGTGCACGGTGTCCTCGTCGAACGCTTCGATTTCGAGCATTTCGTTGAGCGGCACGTACGCGATTTCTTCGAGGCTCGTGAAGCCTTCGTCGATCAGGATGTCGGCAACTTCTTCGTCGACGTCGAGACGCGCCATGAACAGCGCACGCAGCCGGTCGCGTTCTTCACCCTGCTTCAGGGCGGACTCGTCCGGCGTCATGATGTTGATCTGCCAGCCGGTCAGCTCGCCGGCAAGGCGAACGTTCTGACCACTGCGGCCGATCGCGACAGCCAGCTCGTTCTCGTCGACGACGACGTCCATCGAATGCTTTTCTTCATCGACGACGATCGACTGGACGGCTGCCGGCGCGAGCGCGCCGATCACGAACTGGGCGGGATCCTCCGACCATAGCACGATGTCGATGTTTTCGCCACCGAGCTCGTTGCGCACGGCCTGCACGCGGGAACCGCGGATGCCGACGCAGGTGCCGATCGGATCGATCCGCTTGTCGTAGGCGATGACGCCGATCTTCGCGCGCACGCCCGGGTCGCGGGCAGCCGCCTTGATCTCGAGCAGGCCCTGCTCGATTTCCGGCACTTCCATCTCGAACAGCTTCATCAGGAATTCCGGCGCCGTGCGCGACAGCTCGATCTGCGGGCCGCGCGCGGTGCGGTCGACCTTCGCGATGTACGCACGCACGCGGTCGCCCACGCGCAGGTTTTCCTTCGGGATCAGCTGATCGCGGCGCAGCAGTGCCTCGACGCGGCCCGATTCGACGATGAAGTTGCCCTTGTCGAGGCGCTTCACCGTACCCGTCATGATCTTTTCGCCACGCTCGAGGTAGTCGTTCAGGATCTGCTCGCGCTCCGCGTCGCGCACCTTCTGCAGGATCACCTGCTTCGCGGCCTGCGCGCCGATGCGACCGAATTCGATCGACGGAACGGGTTCCTCGACATACTCGCCGACTTCGACGTCGGGCTTTTGCTCACGTGCTTCGAACAGCAGGATCTCGCGATCCGGCTCCTGCAAGCCTGCCTCGTCGGGCACGACGAGCCAGCGACGGAAGGTTTCGTGCTCGCCGCTTTCGCGATCGATATGGACGCGGATTTCGGCGCCTTCGTCGAACAGCTTCTTGGAAGCGGACGCGAGCGCAGCCTCGAGGGCGCCCAGCACCACATCCTTGTCGACGTTTTTCTCGCGCGCCAGCGCATCCACCAGCATCAACACTTCGCGACTCATTATTTGCGGCTCCTAAAGTCAACTTGCGGAATCAGGCGGGCTTTGTCGATATCGGCCAGCGTGAAATCCAGCATGGCTGCCTCGCCCTTCTTCCCCTCAAATTCCAAACCGATCGTTTCGCCATTCGGCGCGTGCAGAATGCCCCGGTACGTCTTGCGCCCGTCCAGCGGCTTTTTCAAGGTCACGGAAACTTCGCTGCCGGCGAAGCGCTCGAAGTCGGCCAGCTTCTTCAACGGGCGGTCGAGCCCCGGGGACGAGACTTCGAGCCGTTCGTAATCGATATTTTCGACCGTCAAGACGTGCTGGAGCTGACGCGTAACCTTTTCGCAATCTTCGAGCGAGATGCCGGCAGGCTGATCGATATAGATGCAAAGCATGCCGCGCCCGGTGCGCTCGAGTTCCACCAGCTCGTAGCCGAGCCCGGTGACCGTGGTTTCTATCAGTTCCGTCAGTTGCACAGTGTCCTCTCAGGTGTTCGCGCCCGCCGCTCGCGATTCACCCGCGGGCGCGCGCCTTAGCCGGCGCAGGAAGCGCTACCCGAGATGCCTAACCGTTTCAGCAAAAAAAATGGGCGGAACGCCCATCTTCTTACTGGTGGTCGCACCTGAGCCGCACATTGAATCCGTACGCCCAGCGACTCCGCGATTATAGCGATTTTTGGCGCAAACGCCAAGCCAGCCGGTAAAAGCAGCGCGTCGGCTGCCTTTACGGACCGAAAATGCGAAATCGGGCTGCCCGATCGACCGGTACTACCCTGCCGCACCGGTGATCATCGTTGTCGCGGCACGCGACATGGATGCAGCCGAAACCCGTCAACGCAATGCGCCGTATCGACAAAGCCGGCCGGATGCCGGCCACGCCGACGTATCGGCGGCTTTGCGCTGCCGTACGTACGCCAATCAACAGACGCTTAGCGGCTGCGCGTACGACTGCGCTGCGGACGCTGACCGCCGCGCGGGCCACCGTTGCCGGCGCCGTCGGCACGATTGCCGTTCGGATTGCGATTGCCACCGCCCTTGCTGCCGCCGCGCTTGCCGCCCGCGCCCTCGCGCTTGGGGCCTGCGCCATACGACGCGCGATTGCCGTCGACATCGCGACCGCCGCCTGCACGGTTGCCGTCGCGGCCGCCACCGGTGCGATTGCCGTCACGGCCGCCGCCCGCGCGGTTGCCGTAACCCGATGGCGCAACCGGCAAGCTGCCGTAGCCGCTCAGGCCCGGCAGGCCCGGCCCGCCGCGTCGGCCACCGCCGCGACGCGGCTGGTCGAGTTGGCCGTGCGTCGTCAGCACCGGTTCGCGGCTGATGAAGCCCATCGACGTCTGCATCGGATCGGGCTGGCGACGCTCGGTCGGACCGGCAGCGCCGCCGCGCTTGCCCTTCTCCTCGGACGGCGCCTTCAGACCGACGGTCGCCATCAGCTTGCGCACCTGTGCGTCGTCAAGCTCTTCCCAACGACCACGCTTCAGGCCGCGCGGCAGCGGAATCGGGCCGTGACGCGTACGGATCAGCCGGCTCACCATCAGGCCGACCGCCTCGAACATCCGGCGCACTTCGCGGTTGCGGCCTTCGGCCAGCGCGACGTGATACCAGTGGTTCGTGCCTTCGCCGCCGCCATCGCGGATGCGCAGGAAATTCGCCGGACCGTCGTCGAGCTCGACGCCGTGCAGCAGCTTTTGCCGCATGCCTTCGGCCAACTCGCCGACGACCCGCACCGCATACTCGCGCTCGACGCTGTAACGCGGATGCATGAAGCGGTTCGCGAGATCGCCGGAAGTCGTCAGCATCAGCAGACCTTCGGTATTGAAGTCGAGGCGGCCCACCGCAAGCCATTTCGCCGTCTTCATCGGCGGCAGACGGTCGAACACCGACGGACGGCCTTCCGGATCCGCGTGGCTGACGATTTCGCCGGTCGGCTTGTGATACAGCAGCACGCGCGGCGGCTTGTTCGGCAGCTTGCGCTTGACCGGCTTGCCGTTGATCCGCACCTGGTCGGTCGGCATGATCCGCTGGCCGATGTGCGCGGGCTCGCCGTTCACCGACACGCGGCCGGCGACGATCAGCTCTTCCATTTCGCGACGCGACCCCATGCCCGCTTCCGCGAGCACCTTGTGGAGCTTCGGCGCGTCGTCGTCCGGCGACAGCACGCGCTTGTTCGCCGGCTGGGCGCGGCCGCGGCGCAGCATCGGCGCACGCACGCCGCTGCCGCCCGCGGAGTTGTCCGCGTCGAAGGCCGGCGACGTCACGTATGCGAACAGTTCGTCCTGGGACGCATCGCCTTCCGCTACCTTCGCCGGGCCGCCTTCAGCCTTCGCTGCACCGCGACGGCCCTGGCCAGCCTGGCCGCCCTTGGCCGCCGCCGCGCCTTCGCGCTTGCCGGCCGGCTTGCGACCGCCCTTGGCCGCGCCTTCCTTGCGCGGCGCACGCGCCGGCTGCGCGTCGGCGGCCTCGGCCGACTGCGCATCCGCGCCCTCGGCACCCTGCTGCTCGCCGCCTTCGGCGCCCTTCGACTTGGCCGCCGCGCGACGCCGCGCGATCAGGCTACGCGGGCCGCGCCGCAGACCGCGGCGGGGACGCTCGTCGCCACCCGCGGCCGAAGCATCCTGCTCCGGCGCATCGTCGGCACGCGCTGCCTGCACGGCAGGCGCGGACGATTCAATATCGTGGATATCTGTCAAAACAACCTCAAAATGTCAGGTCTCGCGCCCGGCGCGGGCGCGGCAAGAAGTTGGCCGCGATCAGGCGCGACGCTGTTCGGGTTCTGCTTCGTCGTCCGGCAGCGCGTCGGCGCCGATGGGCGCACTGGCACTTCGGACGGCATCCGCGAGACTGTCGGACGTGTCGTCCAGTGTCTCGTCGTCCGCGGGACGGGAGCGGGAGGCGTCGGCCTGATCGGCCTCGCCGGGCATGTCGCCGGCCGCTTCCGCTCCGTCTCCGGCAGCCGCTTCGGCGGCCGGCTTGCGATCTTCCTCGCTCGAATCCGCACGCTGCGGCTCGGGCTGCACACCGGTCGGCACTGCTTCGGCACCAACCTGTTCCATCTGTTCCGTTTGCGCGCGATCAGCATCGAGCGTATCGCGACTCGGAATTTCCTGCGTCGACGCGACATCGCCGGGCCCTTCGGCCGACTCGTCGGCGGGCGCTTCATCCGCCAGCGCCTGCGGCACATCGGCCGCCGCGTCGTCGGCTACCACGACGTCACCATCGAAATCCATGGCCTGCTGCGCGAGCAACGCGGCCTCGATGTTCGCGGCCGGCTCTTCGAGCGCCGGCAGGTCGTCGAGCGCCTTCAGGCCGAGATCGTCGAGGAATTGCTTGGTCGTCGCATACAGCGCCGGACGCCCCGGCACGTCGCGATGACCGATCACCTCGATCCAGCCGCGATCCTCGAGCTGCTTGACCACCTGCGTATTGACCGTGACGCCGCGAATCTCTTCGATGTCGCCGCGCGTGACGGGCTGCCGGTACGCGATGATCGCGAGCGTTTCGAGCACGGCGCGCGAATATTTCGGCGGCTTCTCGGGATGCAGGCGATCCAGATAATGACGCATCGCCGGCTTGCTCTGAAAGCGCCACCCGGTCGCCAGCGCCACCAGTTCGACACCGCGGCCGGACCAATCCTGTTTCAGATCTTCGAGTAACGTGCGGACCGTGTCAGCCGACACGCCGTCGGCAAAGAGCTTGCGCAAATCGCCGAGCTTCAGCGGTTCCTGCGCGCAGATCAAAGCAGTCTCGAGGACGATCTTCGCCTCTTGGGTATTCATGCAGCTAGGCCAGACCCTGTGGTCAAACGAACCGGATCAACAAACAGACGAAAGGAACGGAAGACGCGCTCGCCCGATTCTGATCGGTCATATTGATGGGAGCACGAACCGGGGGCGGCGAATCAACTTCAAGCCAGGCCCAAACCGGACGGAACAGCACGGCTCAACGACGGAACCGCGTGACTGAACGCCATATTACGCAAAATCGCCCGGTGCGTAAAGATGAGCGAAACAGGCCGCCGCCCCGGCGGCACGCCCGCTCCGTCCCCGCTTCAGCGAACGCCCGCGCCGTGCGCGAGGAACCTGCGTAGTCGCTCCACGCCCGCGTCGAGCCGCGCCGGATCGCACGCATAACACCAGCGCACGAACCCTTCTCCCTCCGGGCCGAACGCTCGACCGGGCGCCAGGCCGAGCCCCGCGTCGCGCACCAGCGTCTTGCAGAACGCCAGGCTGTCGGTCGCGCCCGGCAGCCGCAGGAACAGGTACATCGCGCCGGGCGGAGGCGGTACCTCGACGCCCGGCAGCGTCCGCAGTGCGGCGACCAGGTGATCACGCGCGTCGCGCAGCGCCGTGACGAACGATCGCACGAACGGCTCCCCGTCGCGCAACGCGACCTCACCGGCGGCCTGCACGAAGCCCGGCGCGCACGACGTGTTGTATTCGACGAGCTTCGACAGGTCACCCATCACCGACGCCGGCGCAATCAGCCATCCGAGCCGCCAGCCCGTCATCGCCCACGCCTTCGAGAACGAATTCACGACCACGACGCGCTCGTCGCGCGACGCGATATCGAGGAACGACGGCGCGCCGCCCTCGTCGAATGCAAGCCGCTCGTACACCTCGTCGGCGACCAGCCAGATGCCGTGACGACGGCAATGGGCGAGCACGGCCCGCTGATCGTCGCGCGACATCGTCCAGCCGGTCGGGTTGTTCGGCGAGTTGATCAGCAGCATCCGCGTATCGGGCGTCAGCGCCGCGAGCAGCCGACCGACGTCGAGCTGCCAGCCCGCGTCGCCGTAGCCGAGCGGCACGCAGTCGACCTGCGCGCCGAGGATCTTCGGAATCTCGACGAGATTCGGCCACAGCGGCGTGACCGCGACGACACGTTCGCCCGGCCCGACCAGCATCTGCGCAGCCAGCATCAGCGCACTCACGCCCGAACTCGTTACGGCGACCGTGTCGGCCGCCGTCGCACCGTGACGCGCGCTGACATAGGCGGCGATCGCGTCGCGCAGCGCCGCCGTCCCGAGATTGTGCGTGTAGAAGGTCGCGCCATCGCGCAGCGCCGCGGCCGCGGCGTCGCGGATGAAGTCCGGCGTCACGCGATCGGATTCGCCGAACCAGAACGGCAGCATGTCCGGCACGCCGAAGCCGGCGTTTGCGACCTCGCGGATCAGCGACGGCCGCAGCGCGTGCACCGCGGCGCGCGCCGCCGGTTCGTCGCTCGCCGGGAAAAAACCTGCGGAATGCGTCATCGAAAGCCACCGCCGAGGAACACGATCCGCGTAGTGTACCGGCCGGCAAGCCAGACCGGACGCACGCCAATACGCGTCAGTCGAGATCTTCGGCCCGCGCCGGCATCTGCCGCACGAGCTCCCAGATCGCCTGCGCGGCGGGCGACAACGACCGGTCGCGGCGGCGCACCAGCTCGACGGTGCGCTCGGTGCGCGGCGTGAGCGGCCGCGCGACCAGCGTCGAGCCGGCAGGCAGCGGCAGCGACAGCCACGGCTGCACGCTCACGCCAACGCCGGCCTCGACCAGCCCGAACACGGTCGCCGAATGCCCGAGCTCCTGCATGACCGTCGCGTTGACGCGATGCGTGGCCAGCGCGGCATCGATCAGCGGCCGGCTGCCCGACGCATGATCGAGCAGCACGAGGCGCTCGCCGTCCAGCGCCGTCCATGGCACCTCGGCCCGTGCCGCGAGCGGATGGTCGGCGCGCGCGACGAGGCAGAACGAATCGGTCATCAGCGGCTCGCAGACCAGATCGGCGACCGTCAGCGGGCCGATCACGACGCCGAAGTCGACTTCGCTCGACTTCACCTTGCGCAACACGTCGCTCTGCACGTCATCGCGCAGGCCAAGCGTCACGAACGGGAACTGGCGCTCGCACGACGCCACCACCCGCGGCATCAGCCTGCATGCGATCGTCGGGCTTGCCGCGACGATCACGCGCCCGCGGCGTTGCTCGCCGATCTCGCGAATCTCGCGCAACGTATCGTCGAGATCGTCGAGCAGACGCGACACGCTCGCGATCAGGTTCGCACCGACGTCGGTCAGCTGCACGTCGCGCGTCGTGCGGTCGATCAGCTTCAGCCCCAGTTCGGCCTCGAGCTCGCGCACGCAGCGGCTGACCGCGGACTGCGTGAGCCCGATCTCGTCACCCGCCCGACTGAAGCTCTTGAGCCGCGCGACTTCGATGAATACGCGGAGCTGGCGCAGCGTAACGTTCATGTCCCGGCCTCATCAATCGTCGATATCGATGCACGATTTTAATGCGCGAAACGACTTCGATGAATGAATGCGGCACCGGTCACACATGTTTCGCTGCGGTGCAATACGTTCGCAAACGCACGTGGCATGGGCGGATTGCACAAGATTGGTGATTGTCCCGATTTGCTCACGGGTTATTTTGGCGTCTTATACGCCCCTAGCTGACTTAGCCGTTAGCTCGCTGCCAAGCGGCTCTCGAGGGATTTACCTCTGACATGGCACGCTTCGTGCATTACCTTGCGCACAGGGTGCAGGTTTCGTCGGACGGAAGAGTAGAAACACCGCTGCCGGCCAACCGGACGCCCCCACCCGGCACTCGACGATCGAGTGCTTGAAGAGTGCGCGGCGCAGGGCAGCGCACCGGAGTTAGCTTCGCTGAGGTGAGGACATGATGCTGTTCGACGATTTGAGAGATAACGAATGGGCGCTGGTCGAGGGTCTGTTTTGCTCGGAGCCCGCACGGAGTGAGCGGCGTGGCCGCCCCCGCGTGGAAGCCCGATCGGTAGTCAATGCCGTGCTGTGGGTGCTGTCGACGGGTGAAGGCTGGTCGAAACTGCCGGGCCGCTATCCGTCCCCGCCGACCTGCCGCCGCCGCTTCGACGAATGGCAGGCGGACGGTACGCTCGCCGAAATCGTGAAACGACTCGGCACGAGCGGCCGTCAGATCTCGCTGCGCGGACGCATCGGCGCAAGCGCGGCGAAGCCGCCCGCACCGCCGAGCCGCGACCGGCTGCGCGGCGCGTTCTGGACCAATCCGGAATCCTGGCGCGCGCCCGTCAAGATGGCGTAACGAATGCTCGATCGGGCGGCTTCGGCCGCCCGGTTTCTTTTTGCGACGCGACTTCGTTGCGACGCATGCCTTGCCGTCGATTACCGTTGTCGTGCCGCGAAACATCTATTTACTAATATTTACAGCAAGCCTGCACTCCCACGCTTACCTTAGCGTCATATCAACAGGCCGCACTGACGGCTTGAAGGGAGCCCCGCCATGAAAACAATGTCACTGCTCGTTGCATGCGGCATTGTCGTTTCCGTGGCGCTGACCGCTCCCGTCCATGCGGACGATCGGATGAAACCGCCGCATCGCCAGCAGGATCACCGCAACACCCTCCGCCAGCCGCCGTCCGCCAACCCGCCCAGCCGGCAAACCGTGCCACGCGGCGACTTGCGCGGCGACATCGCCAGCAACGCGCGAGCACGGATTGGCTCACAGCCACCGGGCATGTCGCGTCATCCGTAGTCCTGCCGATTTCGAGATTTCGCCAAAGAAAATGCCGGTATCCGGGAACTGCGCCCCATGCGGCGGGTCACATCGTTGCCATGAGCACAGCGTGGCAGCAGCAAAAGTATCCGGTACGCCCGTATCCTTGTGATACGGGCTTTTTTTGCATCGCCGGCCTGCGCGGCGATGCGCGGGGCGGGATGAAGACGGCCCGCTACAGGCGGCTTTCGAGAATCGCCACGGCGCTCGCTTCGCTCAATGCGTAGTCGTCCATGCGGCGATCAGTCCAGGAAAGTAATTTCTCGGCGCGCTCGAGGCGCGAGAATTCGGCTCGACCGCTGTCGGTCAATACGGCAATGTCGACCGGTGCATGGAAGCCCGGCGCGGGGGCAACGGTCTTCTGCCTGACCGTGTCCATCAGCCCGAGCGAACGGAGATACTCGAACACGCCCGGGCGGCGTGCCCACGGTACCTGGCGGTACTGCACTCGTCTCAATGCGTCGAGCACCGCTTCGTTGGAATACGTGGCCATCTCGATTCTTTCTTAAAGTGCAGCGACAATGCGAAGCGGCGCGCCGGGCGGGGTCTCCGCCCGCCGAAACCGCCACCGATTCTGGAGGCCGACGTTGTTCGGCGTCGCGTCAGGGTCGTATCGTCAGCCGTCCATAAAAAGACACCATACCCCAATCAAATTGATTCTGTTCGATTCATTTGTACTTCTCTTCATCGGTTTCATGCTCTGCCGCAAGCAGCGTCGAACCATTTCGATCGTCGCCGCCGCGCTGTTCTGGCTGCTCGCGACGGGCTGGCTCGCAGCGCCGCTGATCGCCTGGAGCGAGGACGGCGTCACGCCGGTCGAGCATCCCGACATGCACGGGCGAACCACGCTGATCCTCATCGGCGCCGGCACGCACCGCACCGACACCGGAGTGCAGCCGCCGCCCGACGGCGTCGCGCGCATCCACAAGGTTGCGGCGCTCTATCGCACGTGCCGGCAGCAGGCCGAACGCTGCACCGTGGTGATGTCGGGCGGCGACCCGCAGCATCACGGCGACACCGAGGCAGCCGTGTACGGACGCCAACTCGTCGCTGAAGGCGTGGCGCCGGCCGACCTCGTGCTCGAACCGAACAGCCGCACAACCTACGAAAACGCGAAATTCACTGCATCTATACTACGCTCACAGTATGACGATGCGCGCGTTCTCGTCACGTCGTCGTACCAGATGCGCCGGGCGTTGCTCGATTTCCGCCGTTTCGGCATCGATCCGCAGCCCGTTTATGCGAATCTGCGACGCGCGCAAACGGGCTGGCTGCCCCGCTGGCGCAATGTGGCCAACGCCGAACAGGCGCTGCACGAGCTGGTCGGGATCGCGCAATTCCACGTTTATCGTTGGCTCGGCTGGTTTTGACGACGGCGCGCAAACCTGCGCGAAAATCGCTGCACCACCCTGGATGGCAGACGCGTGACGAAGTGCGCGAAGTGTTGCGCGACTTCAACGGGGCCTTGCGTCGTGCGACGATCCGGTGCACATTGATCCGTCACTTTTGTTACACTCGACACGCACTCGATTGCAGTCGCCAGACGAAACGGCAACACTCGGGTTCATCACCACTTAGCGGAGGTAAAGCAATGAAGAAGACGTCCCTGGCTATCCTGGTAGCGATGTCGGCGCTGACTGGCGCAGCGTATGCGCAAGAGAGCACGCAGATTCAGACCATCACCGATCCGGCCAAGATCGCCGAGATCGAGCAGCGTGCACAAGCGCTGCAACAGCAGCAAGCGGCCGAAGCGGCTCAGCCGGCGGCGCAGGAAGAGCATCACCACGGCAAGAAGGCTGCGCATCACAAGGCAGCTGCGAAGAAGGCCGGCAAGAAGGCGAAGGCTGCAGACGCTGCCAGCCAGTAAGTTCGGCGGCACCGCTCCAGTAAAAAGCCGAATCCGGGTAACCGGGTTCGGCTTTTTTGGTTGCGGCGCCCGCGCGCTGTGCTAAAGTCGCGCACCGAAATTTTCCACCCGTGCGCACCCCGGTGCGGAGGACAGCATGAGCAACATTCAACTCGACATCGAGTGGACCGAAGCCGCCACTCGCCAGATCAAGCAACTGATGCCCCGCGGCTCGGACGACGCGTTTCTCGCGCTGCCGCCGATCGAATGCCTGCCGATGGAGGGCGACGTGCTGTTCCTCGGCCCGCAAGGCAAGCAGCAACCGTTCATCGTTGCCGAGCGTCAGTATCACCATGACGGCGATGCCGACTGGACGATCATCCTGATCCTCGACGTACCCAGCGCATCGCACTGACGCGCCGCCGCGACCGGACACGTCCGGTCGCCCTACCCGGCTCGGACTCAGACGAGCTTCGACAGCACGCGGATTTCGGAACGCTCGATCCAGTCCGCGGCCGCTTCGCGATAAGCGAGAATATGCGCGGAACGCGCATGGGCGGCCAGCGCCTCCTCGCTCTCCCAACGCTCGACGAATACGAACCGCGCGGGCTCCTTCAGATCCCGGTGCAGGTCGTACTGCAATGCGCCCGCTTCGTTGCGGGTCGGCTCGACGATTCCCTCGAGCACGGTGCGCAGTTTCTCCTCCGCGCCCGGCTTCGCCACGATCAGCGCCACGACTGCAATTTCCGCCATTCCCGCCTCCTTCATCCGAAAAAGTCCGAGAATACGCGAATCCCGCACCACGCATCGGCTATGCCGATACGACAGGGCGATGGCACCAAAAAAATAGCCCGCGCTTCAGAGAAGCGCGGGCGAAACCGTCGCCCTACGAGGATAGGCGACGGGGCCATCGAGATCCGCACGCTGGCGCGGATCGTCATCTGTTGCGCCGACGCTTGGCGCGTCGGCATGTGAGGGTGTCGATGCCGTTGTTCAGGCGCTCGCGGCGCATTCCCGGCCTCTGACACCGTCCTCCCTGTTCTAACGATTCCAACCTATAAAGCAGGTTGCGTGCCAGGCATTACGTGCTCAACATTCCATTGATTTATAAGGACATTTTTTTAGATCGGCGACAATGTGACACGTGTTCTGTCGTCGTAACGCTCGGATGTTACGTAACGTCACGAGAAGGGACGGGCCCCACCGAACAGGCGTACACGTCGGCGAGCGGCCATGAAAAAAGCCCGCCGGATGGCGGGCTTTTCAAGGGGGCGGAAAACGCCGGGATCAGCGGAGCTGATTCACGAGCAACCCCATGATCTGGCGAGCCGGCGACGACGTATCGATCGCGCCCGCATCGTCGACGACCGCGACACGCGTCTGATCGGCCGTGAGCGCCTTCACGTTGACGCGATACTGCTTCGCCTGCTTTTCCTTCTTGCCGTGGAACAGCTGGCTCCAGAAGCCCTGCTCGGCCGCGCTCAGATCCTTCGGATCGACGTAACGCACGAAGTACAGACCCTTCGAGCGATCGCGATCGTCGACCGTGAAGTTCGCGCGATCGAGCGCGAGACCAACGTGCAGCCACGACCGGTCGTACGGCTCGCCGAGCGTGACTTCGGACGGCACGGCCGCTTCAGCCGCGTCATTGCCTTGCGCCGACGTGCGCGAGACGTTCTGGGCAGCGATCGCCGCGGCAGCCTTCGACGACGCGTCGCCATCGGCCTTCTTGTCCTTCGGTACCGCGTTGTCCTTGATGTTCGCGATCGGCGGCTCGCCGTTCTTCGCGCGCTGCTCGTTCTGCGCGAGCACGGCCATCAGCCGCTTCAGGTATTCCGTCTCGAGCGCCGGATCGTTCGGCTTCGGTTCCCACTTGCTCGAATCGTTGTTCGCACCGGTGATCGCCTCGCGCATGCCCTTCTGGCTGATGAACACGTAGGTGCCGCCGTTCGGCGCCGAATCGAGACGCGTGCGGTACTTGTTGCGCTCGGCCGTCACGTACGAATTGCCCATCGCCTTCGAGATCACGCTGCGGATCAGGCCGTCGTTGATCTGCGGATGGGTTTCGTTCCAGTCGGTTTCCATCACGCCCTTGTCGCGCTGGTCGACGACGAGCAGGAAGCCCTGCTCCTGCCAGAAACGGCGTACCTGCGGCCAGATCGCGGCGGGCTGCTTGCCGTCGATCACGAGCCAGCTTTCGGTGCCGTCGCGCTGGATATGCATGCCGGCCACGGCCGGCGCGACGGTGTCCAGCGCAGGCGCGGCCTGCTGGACCTGCTGGAGCGCGGACAGGGAAGTCGCGCCGCCCTGGGGCGGCAGCGAACGCTGATCGGCCGTCTCGTCGAGCATGTTGGGCGGCACTGCGAGCGACGCTTCCTTCGATTTCGAATCGCTCTTGTAGTCCACTTTCGTGGGCGACGACGTACCGCAACCGGCGACGAGCGCGCCGGTGGCGAGCACTGCAGCGAACCGCATGGTAAGACGAAGATCAGTCATGTTCGGGGAATCCTCTTCCGCTAAATCACGGCGCTTTCCGTGGATCAACCTTGCATTTTACCGGGGCCGCGCTGCGATGTGCAAAAAAGCGACGGCCAAGAAAAAACCCGCGCCAGCCTGAGCTGACGCGGGTTCTTGTCTGGTCGGGGCGAGAGGATTTGAACCTCCGACCACCTGCACCCCATGCAGGTACGCTACCAGGCTGCGCTACGCCCCGAAAGAAAAAAATTATAACAGACAGTTTCCCGGTTTAGAACGGGTCGCATGCATTTTGTGCATGTTCTCGTGAAATTTTTGGCGTGACGGCACCCATGCAGGCGACCCGCGGCACCGATACCGCATCGACGTCATCGCTTGCGCGCGACGCAGATGACCGTCAAGCCGGCGACGCGATTGAAGCGGAACATCGGCAGCTCGATACGACAGATCGTCTTGAGCAAGCCGTTGACGAACGGATGATGGCGGCGCAATTGCGACTCGGGCTCGCGCGGATGCGAACGCGCCCGCTCGCCGAGCCGCAATGCGGCCGCGAGCGGAAACGTGAGGCCGAAATAATAGGCACCGTGCTCGACGTCGAGCCCCGCACGCCGGACCACGTCCTCGAGGCCGCCGAGCGTATACCTGCGCTTGTGCTCGAGGAAATCGTCGTGGCCGCTCCACAGGAACTGGAACGCGGGAACCGTGATCAGGAACCGGCTACCCGAGGGCGCGCCCGTCACGTACTGGGTCAGCAGTCCGACGTCGTCGTCGACATGTTCGAGCACGTCCATCAGCAACACGAGATCGGCATCGAAGCGATCGACGGCGCGCCGAAAGTGGATCGGCTTGCCGGCCGCCTCGCCGTCGCTGTCGTCGGCGTAGCTCGTATCGACGCACCATGCTTCCGTCGCCTGCGTGCGCTCGAGCAGATGCTTCGAGAAAAAACCGGAGCCCGCGCCGACGTCGAGTATCCGGTTCGCGCCCGATGCGCCGAGGAACCGGCGAATCGCGCTCGCCTTCGACGCGTAGTACCAGTGATCGCCCACCCCCGCACCGAGTACGTCGACTTCCTTCAGGTCCATGGTGCTTCCCCGTGATGGCTGCCGTGTTGTGATGTCGAATCCGCCACTGATGCCGATCTTACCTCGCCGCTGCCGCCGATCGTATCCGTCGATGCCCGGGGCCGCGGCGCTTCGGCATCCGGTGAAACCCGCGCCGGCCAAGGGCGGCCGCGGATTTTCAGGGGCGCTTCGAAACACGTCGAGCGACGGCCCGGACAAACCAAACGACCGTTTGATTCAGCGGCTCGTCGACCGCGAATCCATTGTCCGGCAGTCCGCCGGCACATCGCGTCCAGGCGCCCGTTGTTTGGTAACGCCGCTCTAGCACGCTATGACACACTGCACGGCATCGACGCTCGCGCCGTGCAGTGGCGCGCGCCGCCGTCGATCAAGACAAGACAAGACATGGAGACAGACGATGCGGAATACGGTCCGGCGCGGCCATCGCTCGCCTTTGGCAATTTTCGACTGGTTTTCCGGCCTGCGACGCACGGTCGCCCCAAGATCGCAAACGACATCCCGCATGTTCGGCTGCGGCGCGCTGGCGCTCGCCCTGCTCTGCGCCGGCTGCGCCGAATCGGCCGCGCAGCGCGACAGCAACACGTCCATCGCATCGACGAAGATCGAGCGCACCAAGGCCGAGCGGCTCGCGCGCGAGCAGCAGATCGCGCGCACCGTGCCGTCGCTCGCATCGATCAGCCTCACGCAGCCGCGGCCATTCACGCTGCGCGACTCGGGCCAGAACGGCGCGATGACGTTCCTGCGCGACGTCGATTTCCGCATCGTCAACAACCTCGGCTTCTTCATTCATCAGCTGTCGGCCACGCTCGTGCCGACGCAGGCCGGCGCACCGATCGTCTTCGACGATCCGACGAGCTTCGAGATCGACGTGCACGAAGGCACGGTCACGCTCGACAACGCGAAGCTGACCGCCCTCTTCAACACCTACATCTTCGGCTATCGCAACGCGCCGCTGCGCAAGCTCGCGGTATGGGCTGGCGACGGCGTGATCCATCTGCAAGGCGAGATGCAGCGCGACGGCTGGGTACCGTTCTCGCTGACCGGCACGCTCGCGATCCGCGACGGCAGCCAGCTCGTGTTCCGCCCGACCGGCGTGCGCGTGTCGGGCCTCAACGCACAGCCGGTGATGCGCGCGGCCAACGTGAAAATGGCCGACCTGCTGAAGGTGCAGACCCCGATCGCGCAACTCGCCGGCGACGATCTTGTGATGGCGGTCGACAAGCTGATGCCGCCGCCGCGCCTGAAACTGACGATCACCGCCGTGCGCGTGACGCCGGCGGGCCTCGACCTGAAGCTCGACGACGGCTCGCGTGCCGGCTTCGCGATGCCCGCGAACGCACCGCAGCAAGCGATGTATATCCGCGGTGGCGACGTGAAGTTCATGCGCTCGATGCCGATGAACGCGGACATCCTGATCGGCCCGCTCGACGCGTCGAAGCGCGACCAGACGTTCGTGTTCGACCTGTATCACTATCGCGACCAGGTGTCGGCCGGCTACTTCAACTTCGACGAAAGCGGCGCGATGGCGATCCGGATGCCTTCGTATGCAGGCCCGGCCAGCGGCGCACTGCTCGGCAACGCGGCCGCGCGCCTGAACGACAGCTTCCTCGCCGCGCAGCAGAATGCGCTGCGCGACGTGCGCCAGCACTGGGAAGCGTACGCGCTCGCCGCAGATGCCGCGCGACCCGGCATGCAGAAGGTCGCGATGCGGCGCACGTCGACGACGCCGTTCAACGAGCGGCACGTGTCGAACCGCAACCCGACGATCCATCTGCGCAACGTCGACTTCAACCTGTCCGGCGATATCGGCTTTCACGTCGAGGATCTCGACGTGGAACTCGTGTCGAAGCGCCCGGGCGAACCCGTCGATCTCGACGATCCGAACCAGTACGACATCCGCATTCTCGGCGGCACGGTCGTCGAGTCGTGGAAGGCGATGTCGGCGCTCTTCAACAACTACCTGCTCGACTATTCGCCGCGTTCGCTGAACGACCTGCAATTGAGCGCGGACGGCCAGAACCTGCGCGTCCAGGGCGGCATCAAGCTGTGGAATCACGTACCGGGCGTCTGGTTGCCGACCGACATGAAGGGCTCGCTGACGGTGCTCGATGATCGGCACCTCGCCTTCAAGCCGTCTCAGGTGTCGGTGCTCGGCATCCCGCAGGCGACGCTGCTGCGCTCGCTCGGTATCGAGCTCGCGTCGCTGACGCCATTGCAGCGGCGCGGTGCGGAACTGCGCGGCGACACGCTCGTGCTCGACCAGTACACCGTGTTTCCGCCGCCCGTGCTGAACGGCAAGCTAGCCCAGGCGACGGTCGAACCCGACGGATTGCGGCTCACGTTCCGGCGCGCGGCGGGCACGCCCGCGCCGAAGCGGCCGCAGATCGATGCACCGAGCTACATGTGGATGGAAGGCGGCGACATGAAGATGTTCAACGTGCTCGAACTGAACGTGCGCGCGCTGATCCGGAATTCGGCCGAGGCCGGCCCG
This sequence comes from Burkholderia sp. E168m15, assembly GCF_016586105.1. Lineage (NCBI taxonomy): Bacteria > Pseudomonadati > Pseudomonadota > Betaproteobacteria > Burkholderiales > Burkholderiaceae > Burkholderia > Burkholderia sp. E168m15. The sequence continues at coordinate 207 of NZ_BCPO01000040.1, read as the reverse complement.
ATGCGGTTCGACCTGTACGGCTATCGCAGCCAGGTCGCGCAGGGCTCGGTGCGGATGCTGCCGGACGGCACGCTGGTCGTCGACATGGGGCGCAAGAATCCGCTCGCGTCACGCTGATTCCGTCGCGCTGACCTCGTGCGCGACCCGCATGAAAAAAGCCCGGTGGCAGGTCGCCAACCGGGCTTTTCGATGCATCCCGCGCGCCGT